>NZ_JAMYOG010000008.1:0-277660 GCF_040319725.1 Mesorhizobium sp. M0894
GAGTTTTGATTAAGACACTTATTCGGGCCAATCCCACCCAGCCCGGCGGGGTGTGTTCGTATTGCCCCGAATTGCCCTTCGCAATTCGGTTGGCAATCCGGGTGAGGGGGCGCTTGCCCATACGCGATAGCGAACGGGGAGAAGAAACGCTAATCCACCCACATCCCCGTTCGTTTATGCCAGTCGGCGATCGATTCCTCGGGATAGACGTCGAAAACCTTGTCGCCCTTGCCGATCTCGGGCTCGACCCAGTTCGCCTTGTATTTCAGCATCAGATGCACCTTCTCCGGCGGCTTCGGCAGGTTTGTGTCGATTGCCGAGGCAAACGGATGCACCAGCTCCGGCCAGGTTGGATCGTAGAGCCAGAGTGCCGTCCCGCATTTCGTGCAGAAGTTCCGTTCGCCCGTCGAGATCTCGCGTTGCGGGTGCTCGTCGTCCTCGATCTCGGCCCGGAAGACGCCGAGATGGCGCTTGCCCTGGATTTTCAGCGTCTCGTAATCGGCGCCGAGATTGATGGCGAAACCGCCACCGCCCTGCTGCTTGCGGCAGATCGAGCAGTAGCACAGCATGAACGGCACCGGCGTGTGGCTTTGCACCTCGAAACGCACGGCATTGCACCGGCAGGACCCTTTGAGCAGAAGCGGCATGAAAAACTCCGATGAAACTGATTCTGAACTTGTCAGGATGGTGCCGGTAGCGGCGATGACAAGGGGAAATCCCGGTGACATGATCGCGCCATGGACAACGAGCGCATAGAAGAGCTTTTCGAAGGCCTCGGCCCGGTCAGCATCCTGTTCGGCGGCAAGGGCATCTATTTCGATGGCGTCATCGTCGCCATTGTCATCCGTGGCGAATTGATGCTGAAGGCCGACGCCGAAAGCGCCCCGGATTTCGAAGCGGCCGGCTGCCGGCAATGGACCTATACCGGCTCGCGCCACGGAAAGCTGGTGTCGATGCCCTATTGGAGCGTTCCCGACAGCGCTTTCGACGACCCCGACGAGATGGCGATCTGGGCGCGCCGCGCCTACGAGGCAGGACGGCGCGCCGGCAAATAGGCTGCGTCATGCTTCGGCAATTCTGGGCCGCATTTCACGCCAGGTCCCGCGCCTCGGGCACGAGCGCCAGCGCCTCGGCAAAGCCGGCGCTGGTGAAGGCGGCGCTCTCGACGGTGAGCATAGCTGCGGCAACGCCTTCGCACAGTGCCGTGCGCAGCGTCAGGCCGCGCAGCAGGGCGGCGATCGTCGCGCCGGCCAATGCGTCGCCGGCGCCGGCAGCATCGGTCCGCTTTTGGAGCGGCGGTGGCAGGATCGAGAACGCGCCCAATTTGTCGAAACCGAGCACCGGTCCGTCGCCAGCGGTGATCACGCCGCTTTTCAGGCCCGCGCGTCTCAGGCCGTCGACGATGCCTTGGTCGTCAGCATCGATGTCGACGCCGGCGAGCACGCCAGCCTCGTGCCGGTTCATGAAGGCGAGTGCCAGAAGATCAAGCACCGGCGTCAGCCACGCCGCTTTGCTGGGCGAGACGGCAAGCGCAAACACCGGCTTGCCGGCGGCGAGTGCCGCCAGCCGCGCCACTGCGGAAGACGGCAGGTTGGCGTCGCACAGCACCGCGTCGGCCGAACCGATCGCGTCTCGCACCTTGGCGCGGCGGATCTGCTTGGGAAGCGCCAGCTCGTAGAGCACCATGTCGGCAAGGCCGGCGATCAGCCCGCCGTCGCTATCGACCAGCATCGTATGGCTTGGCGTCGCGCGGTCGAGGAACACCGCCGACAAATCGGCAATGCCGGCGTCGGTGACGGCGCGTAAAACCGTGTCGCCCAGGGCATCGCCGCCGCGCACCGAAAGCAGCGAGGCCGAGACGCCGCGCCGCACCGCACAGCGCAAGGCGTTGAAGGCGGCGCCGCCGACATGCTCGCGCATCGTGCCGGGGTTGGAAGCGGCCGGCACGAAGGCGCCGGCAACCCGGCCGCGCCGCTCGATATAGGCGCCACCCACGGCCAGGATCGTCGGGGATTTCATCATGCCGGCAAAATGCCCTTTGCTGTTGCCCGGGAGGAGACTAGGTCGCCGGGCGGAACCCTGCAATCGCGGGTGCGATTCGGATGGTGACGGCAACGGCGCCGCATGCGAGGCGGGATACGTCCGGAAGCAAAATTGCGAAACAAAAATAGAACAAATATGGATATTAGTTATTTTTCAAACCCTTGGGGCTCATTGACAAATGAGAACAAACGAGGTACATTCTTTTAAGGATTGCGGGATTGTCCGGCCTCCATTGACGACCACGGGGTGATGTATCATGGCTCAGAATTCTTTGCGGCTTGTAGAGGACAAAGCGGTGGACAAATCAAAGGCTCTGGATGCGGCGCTGTCGCAAATCGAGCGTGCCTTCGGCAAGGGTTCGATCATGCGGCTCGGCGCGAACGAGCAGGTCGTCGAGATCGAAACGGTGCCGACCGGCTCGCTTGGGTTGGACATCGCGCTTGGCGTCGGCGGCCTGCCGCGCGGCCGCATCGTCGAGATCTACGGACCGGAAAGCTCGGGCAAGACGACGCTGGCGCTGCACACGGTGGCCGAAGCCCAGAAGAAGGGCGGCATCTGCGCCTTTGTCGATGCCGAGCATGCGCTCGATCCGGTCTATGCCCGCAAGCTCGGCGTCGATCTCGAAAACCTGCTGATCTCGCAGCCCGATACCGGCGAACAGGCGCTGGAGATCTGCGACACGCTGGTGCGCTCCGGCGCCATCGACGTGCTGGTGGTCGATTCGGTGGCGGCGCTGACGCCGCGGGCCGAAATCGAAGGCGAGATGGGCGATTCGCTGCCCGGCCTGCAGGCCCGCCTGATGAGCCAGGCACTGCGCAAGCTCACCGCCTCGATCTCGCGCTCCAACACCATGGTCATCTTCATCAACCAGATCCGCATGAAGATCGGCGTCATGTTTGGTTCGCCCGAGACGACGACCGGCGGCAACGCGCTGAAATTCTATGCCTCGGTCCGCCTCGACATCCGCCGCATCGGCTCGGTCAAGGATCGCGACGAGGTCGTCGGCAACCAGACCCGCGTCAAGGTCGTCAAGAACAAGCTGGCGCCGCCCTTCAAGGTGGTCGAGTTCGACATCATGTATGGCGAGGGCGTCTCCAAAACCGGCGAGCTGGTCGATCTCGGCGTCAAGGCTGGCGTGGTCGAAAAGTCGGGCGCCTGGTTCTCCTATAATTCGCAGCGTCTCGGCCAGGGCCGCGAAAACGCAAAACTGTTCCTGCGCGACAATCCCGACACGGCGCGCGAGATCGAATTGGCGCTGAGGCAGAATGCCGGATTGATCGCCGAGAAATTCCTTGAGAACGGCGGCTCCGAAAGCAGCGACGACGGTTTCGAGGACGACGCCGGGGCGATGTAGGAAAAGCGACGCCTCCCGGAGCGTCAGCCAGGTTTGGATTTGATGTTTTGATTTTGAGTTTGCGTAATCGGTACATTTTGAACCGCCGGCCCCGTGCCGGCGGTTGGCGTTTGACGGCGAGTCAGACGCATTTCAAAGCGCCGGTGAAAGCCGGGATTTGAGCCCATTTGGTGTTTCTGGACAGGCTGCGGTGCGACCGCTAAAAGGCCATGTCTATTTTCCGCCGGCAGCCGGCGGTTCTCTCGAAAAGGCAGTATTCATGAGTGGCGTCAACGAGATCCGGTCGGCATTTCTCGACTATTTTCGCAAGGAAGGTCACGAGGTCGTCGCGTCGAGCCCGCTGGTGCCGCGCAACGACCCGACGCTGATGTTCACCAATGCCGGCATGGTGCAGTTCAAGAACGTTTTCACCGGTCTGGAGAAGCGGCCCTATTCGCGTGCGACGACTGCCCAGAAGAGTGTTCGTGCCGGCGGCAAGCACAACGACCTCGACAATGTCGGCTACACCGCGCGACACCTGACTTTCTTCGAGATGCTCGGCAATTTCTCCTTCGGCGATTATTTCAAGGAGCGCGCCATAGAGCTTGCCTGGAACCTGATCACCAGGGAGTTCGGGCTGAAGAAGGACAAGCTGCTGGTCACCGTCTACCACACCGACGACGAGGCCGCCTCCTACTGGAAGAAGATCGCCGGTCTTTCCGACGATCGCATCATCCGCATCGCGACCTCGGACAATTTCTGGGCAATGGGCGACACCGGACCGTGCGGGCCGTGTTCGGAGATATTCATCGACCGTGGCGAGCACATCTGGGGTGGCCCTCCCGGCAGCCCCGAGGAGGATGGCGACCGTTTCCTCGAATTCTGGAACCTGGTGTTCATGCAGTATGAACAGGTGACGAAGGACGAGCGCGTCGACCTGCCGCGTCCGTCGATCGACACGGGCATGGGCCTCGAGCGCATGGCCTCCATCCTGCAAGGAGTTGATAGCGTCTTCGAAACTGACCTGTTCCGCCACCTGATCGACGCTGCGTCGTCGGCGCTTGGCCGCGGTCCGGATGCGGACACCGTCGCATCGTTCCGCGTCATCGCCGACCACTTGCGTTCGTCCTGCTTCCTGGTCGCCGACGGCGTGCTGCCGTCCAACGAAGGGCGGGGCTACGTGCTTCGTCGCATCATGCGCCGCGCTATGCGCCACGCGCAGTTGCTCGGCTCGAATGAGCCGCTGATGTGGAAGCTGGTGCCGGCGCTGGTCCGCGAGATGAGCCAAGCCTACCCGGAACTGGTGCGCGGCGAGCAGATGATCACCGAGACGGTGAAGCTTGAGGAAACTCGTTTCCGCAAGACGCTGGTGCGAGGCTTGGGCTTGCTTTCGGAGGCGACGGAAAAGTTGGTCTCCGGCGACATGCTGGATGGCGAGACAGCGTTCAAGCTCTACGACACCTATGGCTTTCCGCTCGATCTGACGCAGGACGCGCTGCGCCAGCGCAACATCTCGGTCAACCTTGCCGGCTTCACCGAGGCGATGGAGCGGCAGAAGGCGGAGGCGCGCAAAAGCTGGGCTGGTTCCGGTGAGGCCGCAACCGAAACGGTATGGTTCGCGGTGCGTGAGGAGAACGGCGCCACCGAATTCCTGGGCTATGAGACCGAGCAGGCGGAAGGCCTCGTCCAGGCGCTGGTCAGGGACGGCAAGACCGTCGACAGTGCCGGCAAAGGCGACGCCGTTGCCGTGGTTGTCAACCAGACGCCGTTCTATGGCGAGTCCGGTGGCCAGATGGGCGATACCGGCGTCATTTCAGGCGACGGGTTCTCGATCGAGATATCCGATACGCAGAAGAAGGCCGATGGGCTTTTCGTCCATGTCGGCAAGGTGGCCAACGGCACGGTCAAGACGGGCGCGACCGTCGAGCTGAGGGTGGACCACGCGCGCCGCTCCAGGCTGCGCGCGAACCATTCCGCCACGCATCTGATCCATGAGGCGCTGCGCGAGGTGCTGGGTACCCATGTGGCGCAGAAGGGCTCACTGGTCGCGCCCGAGCGTCTGCGCTTCGACATCTCCCACAACAAGCCGATCTCGCCGGACGAGCTCGAAGAGGTCGAGCGCATGGCAAACGAAATCGTCGTTCAGAATAGCCCTGTAACCACGCGCCTGATGTCGGTCGACGACGCCATTGCCGAAGGCGCCATGGCGCTGTTTGGCGAGAAATATGGCGATGAAGTGCGCGTCGTTTCGATGGGCACGGGCCTGCATGGCGCCAAGGCCAACCGGCCCTATTCGGTCGAGCTATGCGGCGGCACCCATGTCAGGGCGACCGGCGATATCGGCCTGGTGCGCATCGTGTCCGACAGCGCGGTCGCTGCCGGCGTGCGCCGCATCGAGGCGTTGACCGGCGAGGCGGCCAGAAAGCATCTCGACGAGCAGGACAAGCGGCTGAAGGCGGCCGCCGCCGCGCTGAAGATTTCGCCGGCCGATGTGCCGGCCCGCGTCGAGGCACTGCTCGACGAGCGCAAGAAGCTCGAAAAGGAGCTGACCGAGGCGCGCAAGAAACTGGCGCTCGGCGATCGCTCGCCAGCCGGTGTGCCTGCGGAAAACGAAACGATTGCCGGTGTCGGTTTTCTCGGCAAGGCGGTATCGGGCGTCTCGCCAAAGGATTTGAAGCCGCTGGCCGATGCCGGCAAGAAGTCGCTCGGCTCCGGCGTCGTCGTCTTTGTCGGCGCCGGCGAGGACAACAAGGCGAGCGTCGTCGTCGCGGTCACCGATGATCTGACCGGCCGCTTCAGCGCAATCGATCTGGTGCGCGTCGCGTCCGCGGCATTGGGCGGGCAGGGCGGCGGCGGTCGACCCGATATGGCCCAGGCCGGCGGCCCGGACGGCTCGAAGGCCGAAGACGCGATCGCTGCGGTGAAAGCGGCTCTCGAGACGGCGTGAACCTGCACCGGGGGCGGGCACGGCCGAAATGGCGCGCCGCCCAGCGGACATCCTTGAGGGCCTGATATGCCGACGCTGACGATGTATCAGGTCGACGCCTTTGCCGAACAGGCCTTCCAGGGCAACCCTGCCGCCGTTCTCCTTTTGGAGGAGTGGCTGCCGGAGCAGGTAATGCAGGCCATCGCCAACGAAAACAATCTTGCCGAAACGGCGTTTGTGCGGGCGAATGGCAAAGGTTGGGATTTGCGCTGGTTCACGCCGGTCCATGAAGTCGACTTCTGCGGCCATGCCACTCTTGCGGCCGCCCATGTGCTGACCACGGAATACAGTGGTCAGGGCGAAATGGCCTTCGCCACCCGGGTGGGCGAGTTGCGGGTTTCCCAGCGGGAAGGGGCCTATCAGCTCGATCTGCCGTGTTTTCCGCCGCAGCCCGTCGAGGAAGAGCTGAAGTCGGCGCTGCAAGCGATATTGTCTCAGCGGACGGTTGCGGGCTTCCGCAATTTCGAGAACCTGTTTGTCGAGCTTGCCGACGAGACAAGCGTGCGATCTTTCGTTCCCGATCTGCTCAGGATCGGACGTTTTCATCCTCTCGGCTTGGTCATTACCGCGCCTGGGCAGGCCCATGATTTCGTCTCGCGTTATTTCGTGCCCGGAGCAGGCATTCCCGAGGATCCGGTAACCGGCTCCATTCATGCGACGCTGGTGCCTTACTGGGCTGAAAAACTCGGCAAGACGCATCTGTCGGCATTCCAATGCTCGCAACGCGGCGGGCACTTGCTATGCGAGCTGGCCGGAGATCGCGTGCTGATCACAGGCCGTGCGAAGACCTTTATGAAGGCGGAGATCTACCTTCCCGATTGAGCGGTATTTCGCAGTGGGTCGCCTTCGGCGAAGCTGCCGATCTCCCCCCTTGCGGGGGAGATGCCCGGCAGGGCAGAGGGGGGTGCTGTCCCTCCGACTGCCAGCCCAATCGGAGCCACGTTCTCAGGCCGTTCCCAATTGGAAAGGATCAGTCGAAGGTTAGCGATCCTTCACACCCCCCTCTGTCCTGCCGGACATCTCCCCCGCAAGGGGGGAGATTGGATGTCACTTCGGCTTTCGCTAATCACCAGAAGGCCTATTGCCGAATGCTTGTCTCCTCACTCTGCCTTTTCGGTCTTCGCAAAACCCGCACGCGCCGCGATGCGCACATACCAATCCTGGATATCGGCAAACTCCGCCAGCAGTTTTCGCCCCTCGGCGACCTTGACGAAATAGCCGATGATCGGTGCGGCGTGCAGGTCGGCCAGCGTCAGTTCCGTCCCCAACAGCCAAGGCCCTTCGGCTTTCAGCGAAGACAGCGCCTGCAATGCCGTTCTCGCCTGCCTCAACCCGTTGGCGATCACGGCTTCGTCGGGCGGCGTTTTTTCCAGCCGCTCGACGGCGACATCCCAGACCATGGCCCTGTAGGCGTAGGCGTCGAGCAGGCCGGTGATCTGGTTCATGCGTGATCGAGGCCGGGCTTCGACCGGTTGCAGCGCCGGGCCGTCAAAGGCTTCGGCGACATAACGGGCAATCGCGCCGGTCTCGTAGAGGCGAAAGCCGTCATGCTCGAAGGCTGGGATGCGGCCGAACGGCTGGTGCTCGAAGTACCAGCCGGGAATGCCGTCCGCCGCAAAGATGTCGACGGGCACCAGCTCGTAGCCGACGCCCTTTTCCTCGAGCACCAGCCGCACGATGCGCACATAGACGCTGTAGTCCGCGCCGTAGACGACGGGCTTGTCCATGTCGGAGGAGCTCAGGCCATCGCCTTCTGCAAATTCTCGTCGATCTTGTCGAGGAAGCCGGTGGTCGAAAGCCATGGCTGGTCGGGACCGATCAGCAGCGACAGGTCCTTGGTCATGAAGCCGGACTCGACCGTCTGGATGCAGACCCGTTCCAGCGTCTCGGCAAAACGCTTCAGTTCGGCATTGTCGTCGAGCTTGGCGCGGTGGGCGAGGCCGCGCGTCCAGGCAAAGATCGAGGCGATCGAATTGGTCGAGGTCTCCTCGCCCTTCTGGTGCTGGCGATAGTGGCGGGTGACGGTGCCGTGTGCGGCCTCCGCCTCGACGGTCTTGCCGTCCGGCGTCATCAGCACCGAGGTCATCAGGCCGAGCGAGCCGAAGCCTTGCGCCACCGTGTCCGACTGCACGTCGCCATCATAATTCTTGCAAGCCCAGACATAGCCGCCCGACCATTTCAGGCTGGAGGCCACCATGTCGTCGATCAGCCGGTGCTCGTACCAGAGTTTCTTGGCCTTGAACTCGGCTTCGAACTCCGCCTCGTAGACCTCCTGGAAGATATCCTTGAAGCGGCCGTCATAGGCCTTGAGGATGGTGTTCTTGGTCGACAGGTAGACGGGGTAATTGCGCAGCAGGCCGTAATTCAGCGAGGCGCGGGCGAATTCGCGGATCGACTCGTCGAGATTGTACATGGCCATGGCGACACCGGCGCCGGGTGCGTCGAAGACGTCGTGCTCGATCACCTGGCCGTCCTCGCCGACGAACTTGATCGTCAGCTTGCCCTTACCGGGAAAGCGGAAGTCGGTGGCGCGGTACTGGTCGCCGAAGGCGTGGCGGCCGACGATGATCGGCTTGGTCCAGCCGGGCACCAGCCGCGGCACGTTCTTCATAATGATCGGCTCGCGAAAGATGGTGCCGCCGAGGATGTTGCGGATGGTGCCGTTCGGCGACTTCCACATCTTCTTCAGCTTGAATTCCTCGACGCGCTGCTCGTCGGGCGTGATCGTCGCGCATTTCACGCCGACGCCGTATTTCTTGATGGCATTGGCCGAATCGATGGTCACCTGGTCGTTGGTGGCGTCGCGGTGCTCGATACCGAGATCGTAATATTCGAGCTTGAGGTCGAGATAAGGGTGGATCAGCTTGTCCTTGATGAACTGCCAGATGATGCGGGTCATCTCGTCGCCGTCGAGTTCGACGACCGGGTTCGCCACCTTGATCTTCGCCATGGAAAGAATGCCTCGCTTTTGGGGAACGGAACGGCCTTGCCCGCACGGCTGCCGGCCCTGGGATGCGGCCCGTATATCAAAGGCTTTTTGGCCGCGCAAACGGCGAACCGCGCCGTAGTGCCGGCATTCTTTGCGAAAGCTTCATTTTCGCCGCCAAATGTGGCAGGGGACTGCGAAATGCCGCAAACAGCAGTTCATTGACAACCATGACCGCCACCCAGGATCCCGACAACCCTCTTGCCTCCGGAACGCCTGCGTCCGGACCGGCGATCATCCTGGTCGAGCCACAGCTCGGCGAGAACATCGGCATGGTTGCACGCGCCATGGCCAATTTCGGCCTTGCCGAACTGCGCCTCGTCAATCCGCGTGACGGCTGGCCGAGCGAGAAGGCGCGTGCCGCGGCAAGCCGCGCCGACCATGTCATCGATGCCGTCGAGGTGTTCGACGACCTGGGCTCGGCAGTCGCCGACTTGAACTTCGTCTTCGCCACCACGGCGCGCGCGCGCGACAATTTCAAACCGGTGCGCGGCCCGGTCGAGGCGGGCAGGGCGCTGCGCGCGCGGCAGCGGGCCGGCCAGCGCACCGGCATCCTGTTGGGGCGCGAGCGCTTCGGCCTCTATAATGACGAGGTCGGCCTTGCCGACGAGATCATCACCTTCCCCGTCGATCCAGCCTTCTCCTCGCTCAACATCGCCCAGGCGGCCCTGCTGATGTCCTATGAATGGATGAAGTCCGGCCTGGAAGACGAGACCAGGACCAACTTCTCCGGTCCCGAAATGCCGCCAGCTGCCAAGGAAGAATTGCACGCCCTGTTTGCGTATCTGGAAGGTGCACTGGAGGCGCGCGGCTATTTCCGCCCGGCACCGAAGAAGCCGAAGATGGTCGACAATTTGCGCGCAGTGCTGACCCGCCCCGGTTTTGCCGAGCCGGAGCTCAAGGTGCTACGCGGTATTATATCATCGCTGGACAGGTTCTCGCCGGCCATGCCGCGCGGCGACGGATCGCCCGGCGACGATCCAAGGCGGCTCCCGGCGGCCGCGGCACGCGCCGGCAAGGCGAAGGACAAAGACTAGCCTTCGAGTTGCCCATATCTCACCAGTAACCGAATGTTATTTGATGTGATCCATTGTCTGGAAAACGATGGATCCTCGGATGTTTAGCTCGGATATCGGTCGTCCTCGCTTTTTCTTCTATTCGGCGGCCTTGCTGGTTGCGGAAATCGTGACCTTTGTGCTGTGCGTCGTGCTGACCATCGGCATCGAGGGTTTGGCCAATTCGAAGCCCGGACCTTCCAGGGAAGGGCTGGCCGCGGCCGTTCTCGTCGCCTCGCTGGTGATTGTTCTGTTCCGCGCGAATTTCGCCTGGCGTCGAAGCCGCGATGCACAAGGGTCCGGTTGGATCCTTTGGTCGTATATCGTGTTCTCGACCCTGTTTGCGATTCTGCAGGCCGGCACTGTTCTTGTCGTAAAGTTCGACGGCGACGAGTCGCATTCCGGCCTTAACCTGCTGGGATTAGCTCTCGTCGGGCTGTGGGCGGTCATCTTGGCGGCCAAGCCGGCGGGCGGTAGCTCTTCGGATATGGCGTCATCCCTGAGTTTCGACGATTTCGACCCGCCCGGGCCGCTGCGCGGCGCCGCGGCGCCCCATTCAGAGTCGGCCGCCGGCGTGACGGCCCTGGCTCCGGCCTATGCCATGCGGGCCGCACCGGTGCCGTCGAACCACCTTGCATCTCAACCTGCATCTCTGCCAACCGGCCGGCCGCGAGCCGGCGGCTTCGGCAAGCGGGGCCTTGTGTGACCGTCTCGCCGCATCAAGGCCATGATGGTTCCAGATAGAAGCGGCCGGGATAAAGCATCATTGGCCGAAGCAAAAAGCATGGGCCGAACCTTCTCTCGTGATCTCGTTTGTGATTCCCAGCCCTTAGTGACTCAATGATAATGACCAGTCCATCGAGCGCCCGTCCGATCCTGATGTTCGATTCCGGCATTGGCGGCCTCACTGTGCTGCGTGAGGCGCGCGTCCTGATGCCTGACCGCCGCTTCATCTATGTCGCCGACGACGCGGCGTTCCCCTTCGGCGCCTGGGAGGAACCGGCGCTGAGAACACACATCCTGGAGTTGTTCGCCAGGCTGCTCGAACGGTTTTCGCCGGCCATTTCGGTCATCGCCTGCAATACCGCCTCGACGCTGGTCATCGATGCGTTGCGCGAGAGGTTTCCCGGCCACCCTTTCGTCGGCACCGTGCCGGCCATCAAGCCGGCGGCGGAACGCACGCGCTCAGGCCTGGTTTCGGTGCTGGCGACGCCCGGCACCGTCAAGCGCCAGTACACGCGTGACCTGATCAGCAAATGGGCGCAGAAATGCCATGTCCGCCTGGTCGGCAGCGACAGGCTGGCTGGATTGGCCGAAGCCTATATGCGCGACGGTTTTGTCGACGAGGACGCCGTGCGCGCCGAGATCGCGCCGTGCTTCGTCGAGCATGACGGGCTGCGCACCGACATCGTCGTGCTTGCCTGCACCCATTATCCTTTTTTGGCCAACCGCATGCGCAAGACAGCACCTTGGCCGGTCGACTGGCTCGACCCGGCCGAGGCGATCGCACGCCGCGCGCTGTCGCTGCTCGCCGATACCGAGGCCCGTTATCGCAGAGAGGTACTGCCGGAAGGCGCCGATTTTGCCGTCTTCACCTCGAACGAGGCCGATTTTCCGACGCGCCGGCTGATGCAGGGATTTGGCCTGGCGGTATCCTGACCCCAGGCACTTTGGTGCTCCGGGAACATCAGCCCAGGGCGATGCGTTCTTTTCTCATTGAGGAACAGGAGAAGCGATCATGCCAGCCACCTCGAAAGCCCAGCAGAAAGCCGCCGGTGCTGCACTGTCCGCCAAGCGCGGCGAGACCAAGAAGAGCGAGCTCAAAGGCGCGTCGAAGGGAATGTATAAATCCATGAGCGAAAAACAGCTCGAGGAATTCGCCGAGACCAAGCGCAAGGGCCTGCCGGAAAAGAAATCGAAACACTGATCGACTGACCATTCTGGCGGCGGATGCCGGTCGATAAAAAGCCCGCGGCTGAGCCGCGGGCCCTGAAGTCTCAACGGGCAAGGGCGAAAATTACCAGTTCCAGCCCCACCCGCAGCGCCGCACTTTGTAGCGGATGACCTTGCGATGACCGTGCCGCCACACCACCTTCTTCTTGACCACGATGCGGCAGACCTGGTGATGCCTGTGGCCATGCCAATGCCGGGCCTGCGCCGGCTCGGGCGCGACCGCCATCGTGCCGGCCATCACCGCGGCTCCTACCAACGTAAGGAAGAACTTCTTCATGCGAATTCCAGCTCCTCTGACTTCAGTCCCTTCCTGATGCCGCTGGCGCAACCTCCCGCCACATCCGGCACGTTCTACAACCGCAACACTATCCGGTTCGGCGATTCGCGCCAGCCGGAAGCTTGACAGCGGTTAAATCTCCGTTTAACCAGCCCACCAACACCGGGCCGCAATGCCCGGTGGTTTTCTTTATGTGTGCAAGACGTTTGGGAAGCCGATTTTACTTTCCTTATGTCTTGTTTGAAATGACGTGTCCCGTGGGTTTTCCGTCGCGTTGCGTGGAAAACCCTGTCAGGTCTCGAAAACGGAGGCCAGAGGAGGGCGCGTTTCCTTCACCCGGACCATGAGGTTCCGGGTGCGTTGTTTTGAAAGGGAATGCGATGAGCAAGCGCGAATCCGCGAAGTACAAGATAGACCGCCGTCTTGGCGAAAACATCTGGGGCCGCCCGAAGTCCCCGGTCAACAAGCGTGAATACGGCCCCGGCCAGCATGGCCAGCGCCGCAAGGGCAAGCTTTCCGATTTCGGCCTGCAGCTGCGCGCCAAGCAGAAGCTGAAGGGCCACTATGGCGACGTTTCGGAAAAGCAGTTCCGCAAGGTCTATGAAGAGGCGGACCGCCGCAAGGGCGACACCTCGGAGAACCTGATCGGCCTGCTCGAATCGCGCCTCGACGCAGTCGTCTACCGCGCCAAGTTCGTACCGACCATCTTTGCGGCGCGCCAGTTCGTCAATCACGGCCACATCAACCTCAACGGCAAGCGCGTCAACATCGGCTCGTACCGCTGCAAGCCGGGCGACGTCATCGAAGTGCGCGAGAAGTCGAAGCAGCTGGTCATCGTGCTGGAATCGGTGGGCCTGGCCGAGCGCGACGTGCCCGATTACATCGAGGCCGACCACAACAAGATGACCGCCGCCTTCACGCGCATCCCCGGCCTGGCCGACGTTCCGTTTGCCGTGCAGATGGAACCGAATCTGGTCGTCGAATTCTATTCGCGCTGATCGGCGCGTTCGTACGCGATACAAGCGAAGGCCGCCCTATCGGGGCGGCCTTTTCTTTTTCGTTCCTTTTTCGCGGCGTGATTCCGAAATCGATTTCGATTTTCGGTTCGATGCGCTACTGCGGGCGGCAACAGGACTTTAGGGCCGACGCGCCGTGAACATGCAGCCAGACGCCGAAACGCTCGAACCGGTCGCCGACGCCGAAGGCGGCTTTCATCCGCTGTTTGCCGATGTGCCGTCCTCCGTCGAGTTCAACAAGCTGCGCAAGCGGCTGCTGCGGCTTGCCCGCCAGGCGATCGACGATTTCTCAATGGTGAGGCCCGGCGACCGCTGGCTGGTCGCTCTGTCGGGCGGCAAGGATTCCTACGGCCTGCTTGCCGTGCTGCTCGATCTCAAATGGCGCGGGCTGCTGCCGATCGAGCTGTTGGCCTGCAATCTCGACCAGGGCCAGCCGAACTTTCCCAAGCACATATTGCCCGACTATCTCGACAGCCATGCCATTCCGCATCGCATCGAATATCAGGACACCTATTCTGTGGTCATCGACAAGCTGGCCGAGGGCAGCACCTATTGCTCGCTGTGTTCGCGGCTGCGGCGCGGCCATCTCTATCGCATTGCCCGCGAGGAGGGCTGCTCGGCGCTGGTGCTCGGCCATCACCGCGAAGACATTCTGGAAACCTTCTTCATGAACCTGTTCCATGGCGGACGCCTCGCCGCCATGCCGCCGAAGCTGCTCAACGACGAAGGCGACGTCATGGTGCTGCGGCCGCTCGCCTATTGTGCGGAAGCCGATCTCGAGAAATTCGCCGGCGCCATGAAATTCCCGATAATTCCGTGCGATCTGTGCGGTAGCCAGGAAGGCCTGCAGCGCAACGCCATGAAAGCGATGCTCGACGACATCGAGAAGCGCATGCCCGGCCGCAAGGACACCATGATCCGTGCCATGGCCAATGTGCGGCGCTCGCATCTGCTCGACAGGACGCTGTTCGATTTCGCCGCCCTCAACGATGCTCTTAACGCAAAGCAAGACGGTCCCCATGACATTTGACGACAGCGCGATCGACTGGCTTGCCGACCTTCTGTCGGACGCTGCCGTCGCCGAGATCATGCCGCGCTTTCGCCGGTTGAGCGAGGGCGACGTGCGTCGCAAGACCTCGGCCGCCGATCTTGTGACCGAGGCCGACGTGAATGCCGAGCGGCTCATCACCGCCAGGCTGCTTCAGCGTTATCCCAAGGCGATGATCGTCGGCGAGGAGGCCTGCTCCGACGACCCGACGCTGCTCGACGGTCTCGGCGATGCCGAACTCGCCTTCGTCGTCGACCCGGTCGACGGCACCTTCAACTTCGCCTCCGGCGTGCCGCTGTTCGGCGTCATGCTTGGCGTCGTGGTCAAGGGCGAGACGGTCGCCGGCATCATCCACGATCCCGTCGGCAAGGACTGGCTGGTCGGCGTCAGCGGCGCCGGCAGTCATATTCGGCACGCGCATGGCAATTTCGAAAAAGTCCATGTCGCCAAACCGGCGCCGATATCGGAAATGACTGGAGCGGTCTCGTGGCACTATCTACCCGAGCCGGACCGCTCACGCCTGGCGCGCAATCAGACCAAGTCGCTGTCGCAGTTCAACTATCGCTGCGCAGCCCACGAATACCGCCTGCTGGCCAGCGGCCACGGCCATTTCGTCGTCTATAACAAGCTGATGCCGTGGGACCATCTGGCCGGCGTACTGATCCATGCCGAGGCCGGCGGTTATGCCGCGCGCTTCGACGGCAGCGCCTATCTGCCGTCACATGTCGGAGGTGGCCTGCTGGTCGCGCCGGACAGGGAAAGCTGGCGGGAGCTGCGCCGCGAGCTTTGGGCGGAATAGTTTTATCCGCCAGCGCGTAAAACTAGACCGGCGGGTTTTGCGGCTGGAACAGCCTGCCGCGCTCGGCGATGAGAATCATCAGCAGCGCCGCCACCGACACGCTGCAGAACCCGGCGGCCAGCGGCGTTACCGTACCGTTGAAGGCCTGGCCGATCAGCGTGCCGAGGATGCCGCCAAGAAATGTCTGCATGAACCCGAGAATCGACGAGGCGGTGCCGGCCAGGTGACCGAGCGGCTCCATGGCGAGCGCGTTGAAGTTGGCGCCGAGCGCGCCGAACGGTACCATGGCGCAGGCAAAGAAAGTAATGAAGAGCCAGAGCGGCATCTTCATTTCGATGGAAACGACCAGCCAGGCAAGGCTGATGGCCAGAAACAGCAGCAGCGCGCTTTGCGACAGACGGCGCATGCCGATGCGGCCGACGAGGCGCGAGTTGAGGTAGTTGGAAAAAGCAAGCACGCCGGCAACCCCCGCGAAGATGACCGGGAACATCTCGCCGACATCGAACACGCTGACATAGATCTGCTGGGCCGAGGCGATGAAGCCGAACATGGCGCCGAAGATGAAGGTGCTGGCGAAGGCGTAGCAGAGCGCGATGCGGTTGGTGAGAACGATGCGGAAGCCGCCGATGATGGAGGACAGCGTCAGCGGCCGGCGATATTCTGGATGTAGTGTCTCGGGCAGGCGCAACAGCGACCAGGCGGACACGATCAGCGCGCCGGCCGCCATGGTGACGAAGATCACGTGCCAGGTCGCAAACAGCATGATGAATTGGCCGATACCGGGTGCCACCACCGGAATTGCCATGAACACCATGAAGATCAAGGACATGACTTCGGCCATGCGCCTTCCGTCGAACGTATCGCGCACGATCGAGACGGCAATGACGCGCGTCGCCGCCGCGCCGATGCCTTGCACGGCCCGGCATAGCAGAAGCGTGGCGAATGACGGGGCGACTGCAGCAGCGCCCGCCGCCGCAACATAGATCACCAGCCCGGCAACCAGCGGAGCGCGGCGCCCGAAGCGGTCCGAGACGGGCCCGAAGAACAGTTGCCCACCGCCGAAGCCCAGTATGTAGGCGGTGATCACATATTGCCGGTGGTTTTCATTTTCGACGCCGAGCGAGGCGCCGATCTGCTGCAGCGCCGGCAACATGATGTCGATGGCCAGCGAATTGAGCGCCATCAGCGCCGCGCATAGCGCGATGAATTCCCAGCGCGGAATAGGCAAGGTGCTTGCCTTTTGCTGCGCTTGTGCTTGCTGATCCACGGCCAGTCCGATCTTCAAACGAAAATGCGCCGGCGTGCCGACGCATCCATTCGTTCATTGCCCCGATAGCGGGCACAACTTTTTGCCAAGGTGCCCCGGCGCTAAGCGCATGACCCCGACAATCGCAGTCGATCTTCGGAAAGCCATACGCAAAACAGAAGTCAGGCGGCGCCTTTGACGCTGACGCCCTTTTCGACGAGGAAGGTCTGCAATTCGCCCGCCTGGAACATCTCGCGGATGATGTCGCAGCCGCCGACGAATTCGCCCTTGACGTAGAGCTGCGGGATGGTCGGCCAGTTGGAATAGTCCTTGATGCCTTGCCGTAGCTCGGCCGACGTCAGCACGTCGACACCCTTATAGTCGGCGCCGATATAGTCGAGGATCTGCACGACCTGACCGGAAAATCCGCATTGCGGGAAGCCGGGCGTGCCTTTCATGAAGAGAACAACGTCGTTGCCCTTCACTTCATTGTCGATGTAGTCGTTGATGCCGCTCATGGAATACCCTTTCATGCCTGTGGGAGTCAGGCTCGAACATTACCCTTCAAATAAACCCATGGGTTGCGCGAAACAAGATGTTTGCCGCCTTGCCATGCAAATGGCGCAAAGGAACGTCTGATCTTGTGCCAAGCCGTTGGCCACCATCTTTCCCGAGGCGCGATGAAAAGACGATATCTCGCCGGGTTCCTCCTCGCCGTTCTGCTCGCCGCACTGGCCTTGATTTGGTGGGCCAGGTCGCCGAGACAGCCACCCCTCGTCGTCGGCGGTGAATTGCCGGCGCCGTGCCGCGACGCGAGCTTCGAGGCGGCCGCCTACGTCGTCTGCGAAATCGATCTGCGCCGCTATGACATCGGTGTGTTCCACGTAGGCCTCGACGGCAAGGCCTTCGGTTCCCTGGACAAATTCGACAAGGCGATGGCGGATCAGGGCCGGCCGGTGCTGCTCGCCATGAACGCCGGCATGTATCACCAAGATCTGACCCCAGTCGGCCTTCTCGTCGAAGACGGCCGGGAGAAGGCGCCGCTCAACGTCGCCGACAGCGAAGGCAATTTCTTCCTGAAACCGAATGGCGTGTTCGTGGTCCGCAAGGACGGCAAGGCGGCGGTCATGGAGACAAGTGCCTATGCCGCGGCCAGGCCGGACGTGATGGTCGCAACGCAATCCGGCCCGATGCTGGTGATCGACGGACGGCTTCATCCTCGATTCGAGCAGAACGGCACATCGCGCTATATCCGCAATGGCGTCGGCGTGCGTGACGAAAACACCGTCGTGCTGGCGATCTCGCGCTCTCAAGTCAGCCTCGGCAGCTTCGCACGGCTGTTTCGAGATGCGCTCACTTGCCCCAATGCGCTTTTCTTCGACGGGGTCGTTTCGGCGCTGTCGAATGGCGAGCGGATGATTGTTGGTGGAAACTATCCGGCCGGGCCGATCATTGCCGTGACCGGCAAGGCGCTTGCGAGCCGGTAACTGGACGGGAGTTTAGTCCGGCACGCTGGTCTGCAGGGCAAGCGCGTGCAGCACGCCGCCCATGTTGCCCTTCAGCGCGTCATAGACCATCTGGTGCTGCTGGACGCGGCTTTTGCCGCGAAAGCTTTCGGCCACCACCTCCGCCGCATAATGGTCGCCATCGCCGGCCAGGTCGCGAATCGTCACCTTGGCGTCCGGAATGCCTTCCTTGATCAGCCGTTCGATGTCGTGGGCGTCCATTGCCATGCGAGGATTCCTTGTTCAGGTCGTGAACTCATAGATATGGTCGAAACGGCGGATGAACCACAGTGAAACGGCTCCACTCGATCACATCACGGGTCCACGACCTCATTTGCCATGAAGCGAGGGAACCAGGATTCGTGGGCAGCGGTCAATTCACTGACCGGTATCGCACGTGCCTCGCCCAGCTTCAGTTCGCTGCCGCCGGTCGAGCCGATCCACGGTGCAAAAATGCCGAGCTTGCTTTGCTGTTCGCGAATGGCATCCCACGCCTCGCTCTGCGGGTCGATCGACAGCGTCAGCAGATAGCGGCCCTGATCCTCGCCGAACCAGACCGGGATCGGATCGGTGCCGATCAGGCCGGGGATGGTCGCGCCGATGCCGGAGGCCATCGCCATCTCGGCCAACGCCACCGCGATGCCGCCATCGGAAACGTCATGCGCCGCGGTAACGACGCCCGACGCAATCAGCGCCCGCACATGGTCACCGACGCGCTTTTCGTGATCGAGATCGACGGGCGGCGGCGGGCCGTCGGCACGGCCATGGATGTCGCGCATATAGACCGATTGGCCAAGATGCGTGCCCCACATGGTCGGTGCGCCGACCAGCACGATCATCTGGCCTTCGGCGGCAAAGCCGATCCGCACCATTTTCGACCAATCGGCAATCAGCCCGACGCCGCCGATGGTTGGTGTCGGCAGTATGCCTTGGCCGTTGGTCTCATTGTAGAGCGAGACGTTGCCGGAGACGATCGGGAAGCCCAGCGCCCTGCAGGCATCGCCAATACCTTTCACCGCGCCGACCAACTGACCCATGATCTCCGGCCGTTCCGGATTGCCGAAATTAAGGTTGTCGGTGGCCGCGAGCGGCAAGGCACCGGTGGCGGTAAGATTGCGCCAGCATTCGGCCACCGCCTGCTTGCCTCCCTCGTAGGGGTCGGCCTCGCAATAGCGCGGCGTCACGTCGGAGGAGAAGGCGAGCGCCTTGGTCGGATGACCGTCGATCCGCACGACGCCGGCATCGCCGCCGGGAAGCTGCAACGAATTGCCTTGGATCAGCGTGTCGTACTGCTCCCACACCCAGCGGCGCGAGGACAGGTCCGGCCCGCCAAGCAGCTTCAGCAAAGCCTCGGCCACATCGGTTTGCGGTGCATCGCCGGCGCCCAATGGCGCCGGCTTCTTCGGCTCGACCCAGGGACGGTCATATTCCGGCGCCTGGTCGCCGAGATCCTTGATCGGCAGGTTGGCGACCTCGTCGCCCTGGTGCAGCACGCGGAAGCGCAGATCGTCGGTGGTCTTGCCGACGATGGCAAAGTCGAGGCCCCATTTGTGGAAGATCGCCTCGGCCTGTTTTTCCTTTTCGGGGCGCAGCACCATCAGCATGCGCTCCTGGCTCTCCGAAAGCATCATCTCATAAGCGCTCATGCGCTCTTCACGCACCGGCACCTTGTCGAGATCGAGCTCAATGCCGAGGTCGCCCTTGGCGCCCATTTCGACCGCCGAGCAGGTGAGACCAGCGGCACCCATGTCCTGGATGGCAATAACGGCGCCGGACGCCATCAGTTCGAGGCAGGCTTCGAGCAGGCATTTTTCGGTGAAGGGATCGCCAACCTGGACCGTGGGCCGCTTCTCGTCGATCTTGTCGTCGAATTCGGCCGAGGCCATGGTGGCGCCGCCGACGCCGTCGCGACCGGTCTTGGCGCCGAGATAGACGACCGGCAGGCCGACGCCCTTGGCCTCGGACAAAAAGATTGCGTCCGTCTTCGCGAGGCCCGCGGCAAACGCATTGACCAGGATATTGCCATTGTAGCGGGCGTCGAAATTGACCTCGCCGCCGACCGTCGGCACGCCGAAGGAATTGCCATAGCCACCGACGCCGGAAACGACGCCGGCAACGAGGTGCCTGGTTTTGGGATGATCCGGCGCACCGAAGCGCAGCGCGTTCATCGCCGCGATCGGCCGCGCGCCCATGGTGAAGACATCGCGCAGGATGCCGCCGACGCCGGTCGCCGCTCCCTGATAAGGCTCGATATATGAGGGATGGTTATGGCTCTCCATCTTGAAGACGACGCAGTCGCCGTCGCCGATGTCGACCACGCCGGCATTCTCGCCCGGGCCCTGGATGACTTGCGGCCCGGTGGTCGGCAGCGTACGCAGCCATTTTTTCGAGGATTTGTAGGAACAATGCTCGTTCCACATCGCGGAAAAAATACCGAGTTCGGTAAAGCTCGGCTCGCGCCCGACCAGGTCGAGGATGCGTTGGTACTCGTCGGGCTTCAGCCCGTGCGCGGCAATGAGTTCCGGAGTGATCGGCACGGAATTGGAAATGGTCATGATCGGCAATTTGTGTCCTTGGGATCGAGTCCCGTCTTATCGCAAGCTTTGCAGCCGATACACCCCGTCGGATGACTAAAACGACGGAAAGCAACAGCTTGCCGCAAGTAGCGGAAGATCGCCACTCGACCCGCCGGTTTCAAGCCGGTTCAGGAAAAGCTGTCGTAGCCGGCGCGGCCTTCGTCCAGAAGCCGCCGGATCACAGCGACGCCGTGCGCAATATCGTCCCGCTGTCGCGGCTGCGAGATGCCAAACCGCACGCCGTGAAAGGCCTGTTCGGAACGCCCCGCCTTGAACTCGTCCTCGTCGTCGATGAGCACGCCATGTTCGAGGCAAGCCTGTTTGAAAGTGCCGGAAAGCCATGGGTCCGGCAAAGTGAGCCAGACGAACGGCACATTATCCAGCGCCTTGAAGTCGAAGCCGTCGAGTGTCTCGCGCACGATCGCGATGCGCGCACCGATCTCGGCAATGCTGCGCTTGCGCATCTCGGCGGCCTGACCGGACAACACCAGCCGGCTGCCCACCTCCGCCAGCAGAAAGGGCAGGCCGCCCGTCATCATCTTATGGGCAACCCGGATGCGGTGACGATAGGCCGGCGGGCAAGCGAGCCAACCGCCGCGAACACCCGCCGCGACCGATTTCGACAGGCCGCCGGCAACGATGGTCCGTTCGGGAGCATATTCGGCCAGTAAAGGCGTCGGGTCGTCGGTCAGTCCGCCATAGAGATCGTCCTCGATCAAGACGACGTTATATTGACGGGCGACATGCGCGATTGCCTCGCGGCGCGATGCCGACAGCGTTGTCAGCGTCGGGTTCTTGGCCGTCGGCATCAAAAACATCATCTTCGGGTGCTTTTGTGCGCAGACGCGCTCGAAATCCTGGGGATCGATGCCCTCGTCGTCAGCCGCCACCAGTGCGGTCCGGCGACCGATCAGGCCGGCGCTGCGGGAGATCTGCGAATAGGTGAGGTGCTCGAAGACGACATAGTCGCCGGGGGCGGTGAGCCCCGCAATTGTTGCCATCACCGCGGCGTGGGTGCCGAGCGTGGGGACAATGGCATCCGCCGCCGGGCGATAGGAATTGCGCGACAGCCAGCGCCTGCCGGCCTCGAACCAGCGGTCCGGGAAATCACGCGTGTAGCTTGAAATCTCATGCGGATGGTCTTGCGCCGTGCGTGTCAACACATCGGCGACGATGGCACCCTGGCCGACATCCGGTGCGGCGGTGCTATCGAAGCGCATCTTGTCGCCGGGCGCATCCATATAGCGCGTGCCTTGTTCGACCGGCTCCAGGAAATCCGGCTTTGCGCTTTCCGACTGCTGAGCGAGAACATAGGTTCCGCGGCCCACCTCGCCGCTGACCAATCCCCGCTCGCGCAGCAATTGATAGGCCCTGCCGACGGTGCCGACGGTCGTGCCGATGTCGTATGCCAGATCGCGCTGCGGCGGCAGCTTTGCCCCTGCACCGATCAGGCCGCGGTCGATGTCCGTCTCGATGGAATCGGCAAGCCGCTGATAGAGCGGGCCGGTACCCGCGGTAAGATCTGGAAGCCAAGTTGTCATGGTGACAATTTTTTACATTGCACCAGGATGTGAGTCAATACATATCAGATCGGCGGCGAGAAGGGTACAATCCGAAGTTTTGGCAGAAAGAAAATGGCTACAATAGAGACAATCCGCCCCGTTAGGGCTGAATTGCAGATGCAGGTGGCGCCTCCGTTAGGCCGGCCAACCTATGTTAGTCGGCTGGTGCGTACGCTCGGATCCTTCGCGAGATGGATTGGCAGGCTAATGGATCGTCGGCGCAGCCGGCTGGTCCTGCTCGAGATGACCGACGACCAGCTCAAGGACATAGGCATTACGCGTTGTGATGCCCATCGTGAGGGCCTCAGGCCGTTCTGGGACTGAGGGTTGAGGCACCGCACTTTAGCGGACGCCCGCCGCCCTGAGCCTCGATACGCCGTGGTCCACAAGCACGGCCACGATACACAGAACCAGAAAAAGCCCGGTGATGGCCAGAGCCGAGACGGCGACGCTGGCCGCCCCGTGTTTGGAGACGTCGAGGAATGGATAGGGTACTTCGCCGACGATCGGCGCCCGCAGCAGCGCGTAGGCCAGATAGGCGATCGGATAGATCATCCACCACGAGATGTCACGCCATCGCGTCGAGCCGTCGGCGCCCGCCACAAGCCACCACAGCACGAACACCACCGGCGTCACATAGTGCAGGAGCACGTCGCAGAGCAGGAACAGCCCTTGCGGCTGCCAAAGCTGCGCCAGGACCGTGGCGTAGATAATGAGGACCAGGCTTATGGCGACGGCTACGCCCGCCCCTATCCGTGGCCCGGCAAAGGCCGGAAACCAGGCATAACCCGTCGACGACAGCAACGAGGCATGGACGAGCACCGCGCCGATGTTGGTCAGGATGGTGAAGAAGCTGAAATAGAAGACCAGCGAGCCGACAAAGCCGCGGCCGGCTTCCATTGATGCCGGGACGGTGATGCAGAGCTGCAGGACGAGCCCGGCCAGGCCGACGACCAGACCGGTGATCTGCAGCAAGCGACCCATTGGGCTAGGCAGCAGCGCCACAGGCCGGATTGCCGGCCTGCCAGCGGGCAATGTCCGAGCCGATGCGGCCGCCGAGCGGTTCCGCCATCAATGGGCCGAACACGTCGACGCGGCTCGAATTGCCTTGCGCCTGCACGACCAGCAACGGCTTTCCGCCATAATGTTTGGCCGGCACCAGCAGGAAGCGCGGCGTGCCGCTGAACGAATTCAGCTCGTTGGCCATCTGATAGGATTTGAAGGCAGGGTCCTTGCTGGCGATCCAGCATTTGTGGGCAGCTATTGCCACCTGCTCCATGGCAAGCAGTGACGCGCTCTTGCCCGCCGGCGCCGGCGTGCTCTTCGGGCTTGACTGGCATGAGGCGAGTACAAGCCCGGCGGCAGTAGCGACGGCGAGGCGGGCGAGTGTCAATCGCATGGTCAAGCGGCGCCCATCTCGAGTTCGGACAGAAAGATCTTCAGACCGTCTGTCATCTCACCCCAGACGCGCGACAGCGCCGGATGCTGCAAGGCGATTTGCTCATAGGCATCGAATTTCGGATAGGCGTCAAGCAGGTCGGGGCGGCCGATCGTCGCCCTGAAATTGTTGAAGACGAAGCGGGTCGGCGTCAGCCACGCATCGGCGAAGGAGATGTCGTCGCCGAGCGCGAACGGGCCATGCGCCATGCGGGCCTCGATTGCCGCAAGCCCGTGATGCAATCGGGCGAACTGTGCCTTGATGTCCGCCTCGTTGCGCTGCGGCACGAAATAGAGCTCGAACAGCTTCATCGTTGGGGCGAGCACGTCAAGGTCGGTGATGCGGGCGAACATGCGCACCAACGCCCGGTCTTTCGAATCCTTGGGCAGCAGCGCTGGCTCGGGAAAGCGTTCCTCCAGATATTCGGCAATGACCACCGATTCGACGATCGTTTCGCCCGAGCCGGTGATCAGCACTGGAATCCGGTTGAGCGGGGAGATGGAACGAAAGGCTTCGGGGATGGGAAATCCCGGCGGCGGTGCAATGACCTTGAGCGGCACGTTCTTGATGTAGGCCAGCGCCCGCACGATCGACGAATAGGGCGACAGCGGTCGCGAATAGAGTTTCATGACCGTCGCTCCAGGAGGAAAATTGAATGCATCAAGCGGCGATGCCCAGCGCGCTTTCGAACAGCGCCCGGCCGTCGCTGCCGCCATGCGCCGCTTCGATCAGGTTCTCGGGATGCGGCATCAGGCCGAGCACATTGCCACGGCCGTTGACGATGCCGGCAATGTCGTTGATCGAGCCGTTGGGATTGGTGCCTTCGGCGTAGCGGAACACCACCTGGCCTTCGCCTTCGAGGCGGGCCAGCGTTTCGGCATCGGCAAAATAATTGCCGTCATGATGCGCCACCGGCGCGCGGATGACCTGGCCCGGCTGATAGCGGCTGGTGAACATCGAGTTGGCATTGGCGATCTGCAGCTTGACTTGCCGGCAGACGAATTTCAGCGAGGTGTTGCGCATCAATGCACCCGGCAACAGGCCGGCCTCGACCAGGATCTGGAAGCCGTTGCAGACGCCGATGACCGTGACGCCCTTGGCCGCCTTTTCGGCCACAGCCCGCATTACCGGCATGCGCGCGGCAATGGCGCCGCAGCGCAGATAATCGCCAAAGGAAAAGCCGCCGGGAATGGCGATCAGGTCGACGTCGGGAATTTCAGTGTCGGTCTGCCAGACGGTGACCGGCGGCGTGCCGGAAATCTTGGTCAGCGCCGCGATCATGTCACGGTCGCGATTAAGGCCGGGGAGCAGGACGACGGCTGATTTCATGAGAATTCATGCTCGTTGAGTTGGAACAGATATCGCGGCAAAACATGGCTGGTCAGCCAGACGCCATTTTCGGAAAGAAAAAATAAGGGGCCGTTTTTGGCCATGTTTTCCGAGTCGATCCGCAGGATAACACTTCTCCCCTTGCGGCGCTGTGCGACGATCACAGCTGTTTCAATGTCTTTTGACAAATGAACGTGCTGCCGAGACTGGCTGATCAAGCCTTCTCGTAAGATGCTGGGGAGAAACTCTTCCTTGGTGCCGTGATATAAGACTGTTGGAGGAATTGATGGCGACAGGCCGAGATCAATCTCGACACTGTGGCCTTGAACCGCACGGACACGATCACCGTCGATTGCAAAGCGCTTTTTCGGGTTCTCGTCGATGATCCGAACAACCTCGGCGGCGGATGTGCCGAACTTCGCCTGAATCGCCGCGCAAAGTTTGTTGAAATCAGTCCAACCGTTCTCATCCAAAGTCAGCCCCGCTTCATTGGGAGCATGGCGTAAAACAAGACTCATGAACTTCGATATCTGGATGTCTTTCGACAAGCTCAGCCGATCTCCACCGCGTAATTCTCAATCACCGTATTCGCCAGAAGCTTGTCGCACATAGCTTTCAGATCGGCCTCGGCCTTGGCCTTGTCGCCCTCGGCAAGCTCGATATCGAAAACCTTGCCTTGCCGCACCTGGCCGACGCCGCCGAAACCCATTCCGGAAAGCGCATGCTCGATTGCCTTGCCTTGTGGGTCGAGCACGCCGTTCTTGAGGGTTACGGTAATGCGGGCCTTGATCACGCTGGACATGCTCCTGTTCACCTGTTGAGCGGGCAAGCCGTCAGTGCGGCTTGCCTTTGACACCGTCGGTCGATGCGACGAGCACCGGTCCGGCAGGGCGCGGCGGTTCGTTCTCGTTCATGATGCCGAGGCGGCGGGCAACTTCCTGATAGGCTTCGACGAGCCCGCCCATGTCGCGGCGGAAGCGGTCCTTGTCGAGCTTGTCCTGGGTCGCCACGTCCCACAGCCGGCAGGAATCCGGCGAGATCTCGTCGGCGACGACGATGCGCATCATATCGCCTTCGAACAGGCGGCCGCATTCGATCTTGAAGTCGACGAGCTGGATGCCGACACCCATGAACAGCCCGGAAAGGAAGTCGTTGACGCGGATGGCCAGCGCCATGACGTCGTCGATCTCCTGCGGGCTCGCCCAGCCGAAGGCGGTGATGTGCTCTTCCGAGACCATCGGATCGTCGAGCGCATCGGCCTTGTAATAGAATTCGATGATCGAGCGCGGCAGCACGGTGCCTTCCTCGATGCCGAGGCGCTTGGCCAGCGAGCCGGCGGCGACGTTGCGTACCACCACTTCGAGCGGGATGATCTCGACTTCCTTGATCAGCTGCTCGCGCATGTTGAGCCGGCGGATGAAGTGGGTCGGAATGCCCATCCGGTTGAGATGGTTGAAGATGTGCTCGGAAATGCGGTTGTTGAGGACGCCTTTGCCATCGACGATTTCATGCTTCTTCTTGTTGAAAGCGGTGGCGTCGTCCTTGAAGAACTGGATCAGCGTGCCAGGCTCCGGTCCCTCATAAAGGATCTTGGCCTTGCCTTCATAAATGCGGCGGCGATTTTTCATCTGATTTTTCTCTGGATTTGCGGGCAGGCGGCAAGCGACCAGTTCCTGTCCGTCTGCCTAACATAAGATGGCGACGGTGGGGTTCAATGCCGGTGTCTATCCCAATCGCACTGTTTGCTCAATCGGCAAATCCTTTCAATCAACCGCTTTCGGGGACCGAAATGCCGCAGCGCAGCAAGCAATGTAGCATATTGACCGGCCGGCGCCCTTTTGGTTTGTGCTCCGGCAACACATATTGGCACAACGAATCGGATTTCACGGAGGGATGCCATGAGCAGCATGAAAGACCGCGAAGAGGGCTTTGAGCGCAAATTCGCATTCGACGAGGAACTTCGATTCAAGGCTGCGGCACGCCGCAACAGAGCGCTCGGCCTGTGGGCTGCCGAAAAGCTCGGCAAGTCAGGCGCCGAGGCCGACGCCTATGCCAGGGAAGTGGTCGTCAGCGACATCGAGGAAGCCGGCGATCACGACGTTTTCCGCAAGATACGCAAGGATTTCGATGCAGCCGGCATCGACCAGTCGGACCATCAGATCCGCCGCACCATGGATGAATTGATGGCGCAGGCGATCGAGCAGATCAAGAACACCTGATCCTTCCGCCGGTATCGATCGAATGCTGGACCAATCGACCGCCCGGCCTAACCGGGCGGTTTTTCTTTGCCTTTACGGTCATTTCCGGCTGAATTGCTGCAGCCAAAGAGGAAATCACCAATGTCCCTGAAGTCACGCCTGGCGGCCGACGAAACGCTGTTCACCGCATGGTCCGGCGTGCCGGATGCCCTGACTGTCGAGATATTGGCCAGACAAGGGTTCGACGCGGTTACGCTCGACATGCAGCATGGTGGCCATCACGAGGACAGCGTGCTGCGCGGGCTTGTGCCGGTGCTGGCGGCCAACAAGCCGGCGCTGGTGCGCATCCCGGTCGGCCGCTTCGACATGGCCAGCCGCGCGCTCGACTTCGGCGCCGAGGCTGTGATCGCCCCGATGGTGAATTCGGTGGCGGACGCAAAGCTGTTTGCCGCCGCCATGAAATACCCGCCACTCGGCGAGCGCTCCTGGGGCCCGACCTATGCTTTTCCGCGCCATGGCAAGGGCGACTATGCCGACTGGCTGCGCGACAGTAACCAGCGCACCATGGCGTTCGCCATGGTCGAAACGCGCGCCGCGCTTGATGCACTCGACGGCATTCTCGACACGCCGGGTATCGACGGGATCTTCCTCGGCCCGTCGGATTTCTCGATCGCCTGGTCGAAGGGAACCACCGTCAGTTCGACGCTGGAGAGCATGATGGAGACCGTCGCCTCGATCGCCGAGCGCACCCGCAAAGCCGGCAAGCATGCGGCGATCTATGTGATGGAACCGGCCATCGCCGGTCGCGTGGTGTCGATGGGTTACCGGCTGCTGGCGATGGGTTCCGAGCATTCGCTGATTTCGCTTGGGGCAAAGACCCTGCTGAGCAGCGTCAGGGGTTCAATCGCTTCCTAGAGATCCGTCAGGAATTTCGCGAACGTCATCGACCCTTCGGGCCAGGGGCCAAAGCCGGAATCCGCGTTGAGATGGCCGGCATCGCCGGCGTCGATGAACAGCGAGCCCCAAGCCGCGGCAATGTCCTCGGCGACGCCGAAGGCGCAGAACGGGTCGTTGCGGCTGGCGATCACCACCGACGGAAACGGCAGCGGGTCACGCGGATAGGGACCGAAGGTCATCAGGTGCCTCGGCTTTATCTTTGGATTGGCGACATCGGGCGGCGCCACGAAAAAAGCGCCGGCGACCGGCCGCTCGAACCGAGACAAGGCCTGGATGACCGCGGCGACGCCAAGCGAATGGGCGACGATGACGACCGGCCGCTCGGCCTCGTTAACCGCCTTGGCGACACCGGCCGTCCAATCCTCGCGCACCGGCTTCGACCATTCCGCCTGTTCGACGCGGCGCGCTGTCGATAGTTTCGACTGCCAGCGGCTCTGCCAATGATCGGGGCCGGAATTGGTGTAGCCCGGCACGATGAGAATATCTGCTTCCCTGACTTTCATGGCGCGCATGTAGCGAGAGGCGCTGTCGGGTGCAACCGGGTATAAACTCAACAGCGACACGCAAACGGCCTCTCACGAGCCCGGTTCTGCTCGCTATTGTGAACACCATGTTCGCTTCTTGCGCTCTTGTGTGAACGATCGCGATCGACGATCTGTCGCCAGGAAAGAATGGCTGTTCCGAGATTTTGGCACGGACACGGCGTAGAATGATTGATGGCGCCGGGTTCCTCTGTTGGAAGCTTGTCGAGCGCCGCCTGAACGGAGCACTTTGATGAGCGAACTGCCTTTTGCCGCGACGACCCCGGTCAGCGTTGCCCGCGTCGGCTTGCGGGCGCGCCATGCAGAAAATCTCGCTGCCTACTATCGCAAAGTCGTCGGTTTGCAGGAACTGAGCCGCTCCGGCGGCACGATCACGCTCGGCGCAGTCAATCGTCCTTTGCTCGACATCGAAGCGGATCCGGCTGCGAAACCGGATGACCCGCGCAGCGCCGGTCTTTTCCACACCGCCTTCCTACTACCCAGTCGGGCCGATCTCGGCCGCTGGATCAATCACGCCATCGCCGGCAAGATTGGCATCGAGGGCGCGTCCGATCATCTGGTCAGCGAGGCGCTTTATCTGACCGACCCGGAAGGCAACGGCATCGAGATCTATGCCGACCGCCGTCCGCAGGACTGGAAATGGAACGGCGACAAGATCGCGATGGCGACGGAGCGGCTGAACATCCCTTCGGTGGTTGCCGAAGTGCCGGCCGGCGACACCGGCTGGCAGGGCGCGCCGGAAAACAGCATTATCGGCCACGTCCATTTGCGGGTCGGCAGGCCGGAAGAAGCCGAAGCATGGTGGCACCAGGAGTTCGGTTTCGACACGGTGGCAAAATATGGTGGCGCGGCGGTGTTCCTGTCGTCCGGCGGCTATCATCACCACATTGGCGCAAATGCGTGGCAGAGCCCGGGTGCCGGTCGCCGAGATCCCTCCCGCTCCGGCCTGGCCTGGGTCGAGATGCGTTCGGACAATGCCGCGAGCGACACTACCCGCGAGGATCCGTGGGGCACAGTGATAAGGACGGTTCCCGGTAAGGCGTAGGCTAGAGGTTAGCCTTCTCGATTAAGCGTCCTAGCATCAGCAGGCCCGCTGGCCATACGCCCAGGCGGGCCTCGTTTCCCATATGGCCGAGATCGCCGGCATCGGCGATATCCGCGCCCCAGGCTGCGGCAAAAGCGGTCGCCTTGTCGAAGGTGACGCGCGGGTCGCTGCGGCTCGCCACCACCAATGCCGGGAAGGGCAGGCGCTTCAGCGGCATCGGCGCGAACGGGCGCACCGCGTCGAATGAGGGATCGGTATCCTCGACATTGGTCGCGGCGACCAGGAACGCCGCCGCGACCTTGTCGAGCTGGCTTTGACTGGCCCCGGAAGCCCACTTCACCGCCGTCGCCACTGCCAGCGAATGTGCAAGCAGCACGATGCGGCGCGGTGCGGCGGCCACCGCAGCATCCACCTGGCCGATCCAGTCTTCAGGCTTCGGCCGGTCCCACTCTGCCTGCAGCACGCGGCTCGAATTGGGGAGCACCCTGCACCAATGCGACATCCAATGATCCGGTCCGGAATTGCCGCGGCCGGGCAGGGCAAGAAAATCGAAATCTCCGGCCGCCGAAATCATCAGGCTTCTCCGAACACTCGGCTGAAGATCGTGTCGACATGCTTGGTATGATAGCCCAAGTCGAATTTCTCGCGGATCTCGGCCTCAGGGAGGGCTGCAACAACGTCCTTGTCGGCCAAAAGTTCCTCAAGGAAATCAGCGCCTTGCTCCCACACCTTCATGGCATTGCGCTGCACCAGCCGGTAGGCTTCCTCACGCGAAATGCCGGCTTGCGTCAGCGCCAGCAGCACGCGCTGCGAATGCACGAGGCCGCGGAACTTGTTCATGTTCTTCAGCATGTTGTCGGGGTAGACCAGCAGTTTGTCGATGACGCTGGTCAGCCGTGACAGCGCGAAATCGAGCGTCACCGTCGCGTCGGGCCCGATCATGCGCTCGACCGACGAGTGCGAGATGTCGCGCTCGTGCCACAGCGCCACATTCTCCATTGCCGGCAGCGCGAAGGAGCGCACCATGCGAGCAAGGCCGGTGAGGTTCTCGGTCAGCACCGGGTTGCGCTTGTGCGGCATCGCCGACGAGCCCTTTTGTCCGGGCGAAAAATACTCCTCCGCCTCCAGTACCTCGGTGCGCTGCAGATGGCGCATCTCGATCGCCAGCCGCTCGATCGACGAGGCGATGACGCCGAGCGTGGCGAAGAACATCGCATGGCGGTCGCGCGGGATCACCTGCGTCGACACCGGCTCGGGCTTCAGCCCAAGTTTCTTGGCCACGTACTCTTCGACATAGGGGTCGATATTGGCGAAGGTGCCGACCGCACCCGAGATGGCGCAGGTGGCGATGTCCTCGCGTGCGTGCACCAGCCTCTCGCGGCAGCGCGAGAATTCGGCATAGGCCTGCGCCAGCTTGACGCCGAAAGTGGTCGGCTCGGCATGGATGCCGTGGCTGCGGCCGATGGTAATCGTATCCTTGTGCTCGAAGGCGCGGCGCTTGAGCGCCGCAAGCAGCCCGTCAATGTCGGCCAGGAGGATGTCGCTGGCCCGGGTGAGCTGCACGGCAAAACAGGTGTCGAGAACGTCGGAGGATGTCATGCCCTGATGGATGAAGCGGGCATCCGGCCCGACGAATTCGGCAAGATGGGTGAGAAAGGCGATGACGTCGTGCTTGGTGACGCGTTCGATCTCGTCGATGGCTTCGACATCGAATTTCGCCGCCCCGCCTTTCTCCCAAATGGTCTTGGCGGCCTCCTTCGGGATGACGCCGAGCTCGGCCAATGCGTCGCAGGCGTAGGCCTCGATCTCGAACCAGATGCGGAACCGGGTTTCGGGCGACCAGATGGCCACCATTTCCGGCCGGGAGTAGCGAGGGATCATCAGTCGGTCCTGACTTGCAAGAGCATTTGCCCGCGTCCTAACAGAGGCAAGCAAAATGCTCAACGTTGCTGGCGCGCAAACCAGACACTGGCGACAGCCAGCGCAATGAAACCGAGCGGAAAATACAGCCGGATGCCGAGGACGACGAACTGGTAGAGCGCCGTCAACATCGTGAACACGAACTGGAAAACCCAGGTGATGGTGAGCGCGGGCGCATGCCATTGGACATAGTAGGAGCGGTATTGCAGCCCAAAGAGGCCGCCGGTGAAGGCGATAGTCACGGTGAGAAGGCAGACGAAGGCGGCAGCGAGGGCGATCTCCCAGTTGCGTCCGAGGGAGACGAGTCGCGCCAGAAACAGCCCAACCGGGAAGGCCAGCGCGCCGCCGGCAGCATAAAGCAGCGAGACGAAGCGGACCTTCGCCGGGGTCTCCCAATCGTACAGCTGCAGATTGAGCAGCGCGCTGGCGCCCATCGCCATGGCCCACAACAAGGCACCGACAAAAGCGGTGCGCAGCGGCGGCAAGGAGCGGCGGAGACGGCGCAGAGCGCGATAGCGCATGGCGGGGAACGTCACAGGCGACCGGTTACCGCGATCCAGCGATAGTCCGGCCCTTCGAAGCCGTATTGGCGCACCGCGATCAGCACGGCATAGGCGCTGAGGCTATCCAGTGAAAATGTCTGGACCGCGCCGATCTGGTACCCATTCGGACAGCCTCGGCTTTGCGGGATCGATTTGTCCTCGTGAATAATCCTCGTCAGGCCGCCGTCTCTCGCTTCGATGCGCAGCAGGCGAAAGCCATTGATCTCGCCCTGGCTCTGGCAGCGTTCGGTGTCGTTCATGCCGATCTGGTCGAGCCGGAACTCGAGCGGTTCGTCGACCGGCGAAAAGATCGGGCGCGGATTGACCACCATGCGGAAGGGGTCGGCAGAAAGCTCGGTCACCGGGTTGAAGCCGGCGGTGATGCCGCGATTTGCCGTGAGTTCCGCCTGACTGACGATCGCTTCGCCCTTTTGCCGGGCCTGCAGCCGCGCTGCGTCCACGGTGGCATTCTCGTGGTCGAGCCGGATACGGATCGGCGAGCCCTTGAGAAAATTGTCGTCGGCCGTGTTGATGTAATAGCGGTTGGCATACGGGAATCCCGATCCGTCCTGGACGCCATATTCTTCGAAGGCGAAGATGCCGCCGTCACGGCTGAAGCCGAGGATCTCAAGCTCGGCGACATCGCCTGCGTAGGCGGCGACCAAAGTTGCAAGCTGGGCGAACAGGCAGACGGCAAACAGGGCAAGATTTCGCATGGGGCTTTCCGTTCAGGCAGTCGACGTCGTTAAATTCCCTATCACGATGCTGTCAAAAGATCGTGCTAACTGAAACACGAAGTCGATGCATCCAATCCGGCTGTCGTTTGTTATTGTCGGCAGCTTCACCGCATCGTGCCTTCCGAAAATCAGAATCGATTTTCGGAAGGGCACGATGCATTGATTCAAAATGTTTAGAGCATCCTTTGCGCGTCCAAAGGACGCGCGGCGCCCTAAGGGAGACCCCCATGACCGATGCAGCCAAGATCCGCGAACGTATGGAAGTGATCGGCGCCGACGGCGTCCATGTCGGCACCGTCGACAAGGTCGACGGGGATCGCATCAAGCTGACCAAGCGCGACAGCGGCGAGGGCGCTCACAGGGGCCATCACCACTTCATTCCTCTCAGCCTCGTCGCCGAGGTCGAGGGCCAGAAGGTGCGCCTGTCGGCAAACTCGGATGTTGCGGTCACGTTCGAGGAAGAAAAATCCGACCCCACCTGATCGGTCGCCCGACCACAGCGTTGGCGCGTTCAGCGCGACGACCAGACCGGGAAGAGATCGCCCTCGGCCGGCGTCGCGGCAAAGACGCCGCGGCTGATGGCGCGCGCCATCGTCGCGCCGGCAGCTGCGTAGAGATCGATTGCATCGTTGGGCCCGAGCTCGATGCCGCTCTTGCCCGTTGCCAGCGCGAAGACCAGATCGCCGTCGGCGGGCGTGTGCGTCGGCCAAATGGCACGGACAAAGCCGTCATGCGCTGATATCGCCAGGCGTTTGGCGGCGGCCTTGGTGAGGACCGCATCAGTGGCGATCACGGCGATGGTCGTGTTGGCGCCGGTTTCCGCCTGCTCTGCGGCATGCTTGTCACGGAACTTCAGCAGGATCTTTCTGGCACCGTCAGGCATCGGGTGGGGATAGCCTAAGCCGCCGAACTCGTCGCCGATCTCGAACGGTGCCGCCCAGAAATGGCGGGTCCCGGCGACCGTCACCGAGCCGGTCGGGTTGACGGCGGCGAGCGCGCCGATGGTGACGCCGCTGTCCAGCATTGTCGAGGCCGAGCCGAGCCCGCCCTTCAGACCGGAGCTCAGCGCGCCGGCACCCGCGCCGGCGGTGCCGAGCGCAAAGTCTATCGCGGCGGCTTGCGCGGCTTCGTAGCCGAGGTCGCGGTAAGGCGGATACCGGCCCCAATCCTTGTCGCCGCCATTGCGCAGGTCGAACAGGATCGCCGCCGGCACGATCGGCACGCGAAAGCCGCCGACCTCGACGCCGATGCCTCTTTCGCGCAATGCCGCCTGTACCCCCGACGCGGCGTCGAGGCCAAAGGCCGAACCGCCCGAAAGCACCACGGCGTGGATGGCATGGATTGAATTGTGCGGCTCGAGCAGGTCGGTTTCGCGGGTGCCCGGCGCACCGCCCAGGATTTGCACGCCGGCCACGGCCGGTTCGTCGCAGATGACGGTGGTCACACCGGATTTCAGCTTGGCATTCGCCGCATTGCCAACCCGCAAGCCGGCAACGTCGGTGATGAGATTGCGCGGACCGGTATGGAACATTATTGGCTCTCCGCCCGCACGAAACGGCCGCCGTCGAAACGGTAGGCGCGATAAGGATTTTGCGTCAGGTCGCCTTTCTCGTCAAAGCGGATCGGCCCGATCGCCGTAGGGAAGTCATGTCCAGTAAGCAGGTCAGCCAGGCTTTTGCTGGAGGTTTCGGAAGCCGCAAAGGCCTCGCGGGCGATCTCGACCGCGGCATAGGCGGGCAGCGTATAACCATCCGGCACGATGTTTTGTGCGGCAAAGCTTTGCAGCACCTTGGGGTCGGCGACGTCAACCCATTCGGGCGGCGCGATCATTAGCGTGCCGACGGCGTAAGGCACGTCGCCGAGCGGCGCGCGCAGCGCTTCACCGCCGGCAAACACCATGCCGGTATCGAGCTGGCCGGCGTCGCGGCCCATAATGGCGACATCATCGCCGTCACCGCCGGCAAAGACATGCGTTGCGCCGGCTTTCTTCAGTCGGCCGATCAGGCCGATCTGGTTGTCGAGCTGCGGCCGGAACGTGTCGACGAACACTGGCTTCAATGCCGCCTGCTCGGCGGCAGACCGAAACGTCTCGGCCATTTCGCGGCCATAGATCGTGCCATCGTCGACGATAGCGAACAGCTCGTTCTGCCATAGGCGGGTGAGGGTGGCGGCGACGGCATTGCGCTCGTCGTCGCCGCGCGGCCCGAGACGATAGATCGGCCATCCCGTCTTGGCGCGCCGGTCGGTCAGGCTTTCCGTGCGCACGCCGACGGTGATCACCGGGATGTCGGCATCCTTGAGGATCGGCAGAGCCGCCTCGATTGCGTCGGTGCACAGAAAACCGATGACGACCTTGACCTTGGCCGCGGCGAATTCCCGAGCGGCGGCAACGCCGCCAGCGGCCGTGCAGGCGTCATCGATCGTCCTGATCTCGGTATCACTCGCTTCAGCCGCCATTGTCGCGCCTGCCTCGATCTGCTTGCCGAGGATCGCCGACGGCCCCGACAAAGGCGCCGCGACACCGATCAGCAGCGTCTCGGCACTCGCACTACCGGCGAGCGAGAGCCAGGCCAGCACCGCTATCGTGGTTGTCCAAGGTCGCATGCGAGCGAAGAATTCCTCCGCGCCGGTCGCGTGTTTTGCCGGCGCCAATGCCGTCAAGACCTAAAGGCTGGCCAGCTTTGGCGCAACACGCGAATTCGGGATATAGCTCAAGCACTTCGCTTGTGGCATGCAATATGCGGTCATATATAACGGCTGGTTCTGACTAACGGAAAATCATCGGTGCTGAAGAAGAATGAAATCGGGCCGCAGGCCTACCGCGACGCTATGGCCCATTTTGCCGGCCATGTGCATGTGGTCACCACCGATGGCCCGGCGGGCAAGCGTGGCGCGACGGTGATCGCGGCCTGCTCGGTGTCGGACACGCCGCCGACCATCCTGGTCTGCCTCAATCGTGAAAATCCCAAGAACGAGCCGTTTGTGAAAAACGGCAAATTTGCCCTGAACACGCTGGCTTCGGATCAGGAGCCGCTGTCGATCGGCTTTTCCGGCATCACCGGCCTGCCGGTCGAGGAGCGTTTCGCATTGGCCGAATGGGACGTCATCTCGACCGGTGCGCCGACGTTGAAGGGCGCGCTTGCCGTCTTCGACTGCGAGCTGATCGACACCAAGGATTTGGCCACTCATCGTGTGCTTTTTGGCAAGGTGACAGGCCTGCGCACCGGCGATAATTTGCGGCCGCTGATCTATCACGACCGCAGCTACCACGCTCTGTAGAGGCTTTGATGGCCGCGTCCATGGAGATCAAATGACCGAGCTGAAATCGCGCCCCGTGCCGCGGACCATCGACGAGACGCTCGATCTGTTGACCGGTGCGGATTATGTGGCGGACCGGTCGATGGCGACTGTGCTGTTTTTGTCGCTGCGCATGAAGCGTCCGCTGTTCCTTGAGGGTGAGGCCGGCGTCGGCAAGACCGAGATCGCCAAGGTGCTGGCCGAGGCCCTTGGCCGTAGGCTGATCCGCCTGCAATGCTATGAAGGGCTCGATGTCTCGTCTGCCGTCTACGAGTGGAACTACGCCGCGCAGATGATCGAAATCCGCATGGAGGAGGCGGCCGGCAAGGTCGACCGCTCCGACATGGAACGCAACGTCTTTTCCGAAAAGTATCTGATCCGCCGCCCGGTGCTCGATGCGCTGACTGGCAAGGCGGGCGCCGCACCGGTGTTCCTGATCGACGAACTCGACCGCACCGACGAGGCCTTCGAGGCATTCCTGCTCGAAATCCTTTCCGATTTCCAGGTGACGGTGCCCGAACTCGGCACCATCAAGGCGGAGGAGCCGCCGATCGTCGTCATCACCACCAACCGCACGCGCGAAATCCACGACGCGCTGAAGCGGCGCTGCCTTTATCACTGGGTCGATTATCCCAATGCCGAGCGCGAGCTTGAGATCGTCCGCCGAAAGGTGCCGCAGGCCAACAGCCGGCTTTCGGCCGAGGTCGTTTCATTCATCCAGAAGCTGCGTCAGATCGAGCTGTTCAAGGTGCCCGGCGTCGCCGAGACCATCGACTGGGCCGGCGCGCTGACCGAACTCGACAAGGTGGCGTTGGACCCTGAGACGGTTTCCGACACGATTGGCGTGCTGCTGAAATACCAGGACGATATTGCCCGCATCGGTGAGGGCGAAGGCCGGCGCATCCTCAACGAGGTCAAGGCCGAGCTGTCGGCGGCGGAGTAGGGCGATGCCGCGTGCGGAACCCAAAGAGGCAACGGCGGACGGGCGGATCGCCGACAACGTCGTCTATTTCTCCCGCACCTTGCGCAAGGCCGGTATGCGTGTCGGACCGGCCTCGGTCAAAGACGCCATCGAGGCAGTGCTCGCTGCCGGCATCGGCTCGCGTGACGATTTCTACTGGACGCTGCACGCCGTGCTGGTCTCGAGGCACGAAGATCACGCCACCTTCGACGAGACCTTCCGGCTGTTCTGGAAGTCGCACGAGCTGATCGAAAAGATGCTGGCGATCTTTTCGCCGATCGCTCCCGACAACAAAGGGAAGCAAAAACCCCGCGCGGCCGAGAACCGCGTCAGCCAGGCGATGTTCGAGGGTCACCAGAAGAACCAGCCGGCGCAGGAAGTTCCCGAGATCGAGGTCGACGCGCGCTTCACCTTCTCCGGCAACGAGGTGCTGAGAGGCAAGGATTTTGCCCAGATGAACGCCGCCGAGATGGCCGACGCCAAGATAGCGATCGCCCAGTTGCGGCTGCCCGTCGACATGGTTCGGACGCGGCGTTTCAAAGCCGATGCGCATGGCCGCCGTATCGATCCGCGCGCCATGATGCGCTCGGCTGCGCGCACCGGCGGCGAGTTGATCCTGCCTAAATTCCGCTCGCCCCGCGAAGTCCATCCGCCGCTGGTGGTGCTTGCCGACATTTCCGGTTCTATGAGCCAGTACACGCGGATCTTCCTGCATTTCCTGCATGCGCTGACGGAAAAGCGCCGGCGCGTGCACGCCTTCGTCTTCGGCACCAGGCTTACCAATCTGACCCGTCAGATGCGGCATCGCGATCCCGATGCCGCACTCGCCGACTGTTCTGCCGCGGTAAAGGACTGGTCGGGCGGCACGCGCATCGGCGATACGCTGGCAGAATTCAACCGTTTTTGGTCGCGCCGCGTGCTGGGGCAAGGCGCGGTGGTACTGCTGATCACCGATGGGCTGGAGCGCGACGAGGTCGCCGGCCTGTCGGAGGAAATGGAACGGCTGCATAAATCCTGCCGGCGGCTGATCTGGCTGAACCCGCTGCTGCGCTTCGACGGCTTCGAGGCGCGCGCCCGCGGCGTCAGGGCGATGCTGCCGCATGTCGACGAATTCCGTTCGGTGCACAATCTCGACGCGCTCGCCGATCTCTGTGCGTCGCTGGACAAGAATTCGGTGCGTTCGGTCGACCCGCGCCGGTGGATCCAGGCTGGCGCGAAGCGCGTCGCATAACCACATGTCTCCCAGGGAGAAAATCATGGAACACAGTGTCTATCTCGATGAAGCCCGCGACCCGCTGATCATCGCGGAGGGCTGGATGAAGGACGGCAAGGACGTCGCCATTGCCACCGTGGTCGAAACCTGGGGTTCGGCACCGCGGCCGGTCGGTAGCCATCTGGTCATCGACACCGAAGGCAATTTCCATGGCTCCGTTTCGGGCGGCTGCGTCGAAGGCGCAGTGGTGACCGAAGCAATCGACGTCATCGATAGCGGCAAGGCGAAGATGCTGGAGTTCGGGGTCGCCGATGAGACTGCGTGGCAGGTCGGCCTGTCCTGTGGCGGCCGCATCAAGGTCTATGTCGAAAGATTGGGCTGATTGTCGATGGATCCTTACGCGCTGAAGACACTCAACGCCGAACGTCGTGCCCGCCGCGCGGCGATTTTGGTAACCGATCTTGGTGACGGCCGGGACCGTATCGTGCGCGAGGGCGACCAGGTTGCCGGCGAACTCGGGGCAGCCATCGCCAAGGCATTCCGCACCGGCAATTCCGGGTCGGTCGAAGCTGAGGGACGGGCCTTCTTCCTCAACGCACATCTGCCGCAGCCACGCCTGGTGGTGATCGGCGCCGTCCACATCAGCCAGGCGCTTGCACCGATGGCCAGGATCGCCGGCTATCCCGTCGAGATCATCGATCCGCGCACGGCGTTTGCCACGTCCGACCGCTTTCCCGACATCGCGCTGCATGCCGAATGGCCGGAGGATGTCCTGAAGCGTCAGCCGCTCGACGGCTATACCGCGCTGGCTGCCCTCACTCATGATCCGAAGATCGACGATTTCGCGCTGAAGGCGGCGCTCGACGCCAACTGCTTCTATGTCGGGGCGCTTGGCAGTCGCAAGACCCATGCGAAACGCGTCGAACGCTTGCTGGCCTTGGGCGCGACCGCCGACCAGATCGCCCGCATTCATGCACCGATCGGCCTCGACATTGGGGCTGCCAGCCCGGCCGAGATCGCCGTCGCGGTGTTGGCGCAAGCGATCCACGCCTTTCGCTCTCGCGGCCTCGAATCCAAAGGCGCGGTCGCGTGAAATTTGGTCCCGTTCCGATCGATGCGGCCGAAGGGGCAGTGCTGGCGCACGCCACCACAGCCGGAGAGCGCCGCTTCCGCAAGGCGCACAGGCTAAGCGCCGAGGATGTGTCCCTGTTGAAGGCCTCCGGGATTTCCGAGGTCGTCGCGGCGGTGTTGGCGCCCGATGATCTCAGCGAGGATGCCGCGGCCGAAAAGCTCGCCGCATATATGATCCATCGCAACATTGAGGCGAAGCCCGCTGCGACCGGCAGGGTCAACCTCCACGCGCAGGCTGCCGGCATATTCACCGTCGACGCGGCGATGATCGACGCCATCAATGCCGTCGATCCGACGATTACCATCGCCACGCTGGCGCAGCATGCGCCGGTCGAAAAAGGTCAGATGGTTGCGACGGTGAAAATCATTCCGTTTGCGGTCGCCTTCGCTTTGGTCGATGCGGTGGCAAGGATCTGCGCCGAGGGCGAGATTTTTGCGGTCAACGCCTATCAGCCGGTGCGCGTCGGCGTCATCCAGACGGTGCTGCCCGGCATCAAGCCGAGCGTGCTCGACAAGACGCTGCGCGTCACCGAAGTGCGCCTGGCGCGTTCGGGCAGCCGGCTGACGACGGAGCGTCGAACCCCGCATGAGGTCAGCCCCGTCGCCGAGGCTGCCGCCTCGCTGATCCGCGACAACGATATGGTGGTGATCTTCGGCGCCTCGGCGATGGCCGATTTCGGCGACGTCGTGCCCGCCGCCATCGAAAGGGCAAGCGGCACCGTCATTCGCGCCGGCATGCCGGTCGATCCTGGCAATCTGCTGGTGCTCGGCAATCTAGGCGGCAAGCGCATCATCGGTGCGCCCGGTTGCGCCCGTAGCCCCAAGGAGAACGGCTTCGACTGGGTGCTCGACCGGCTGATTGCTGGTCTCGACGTGACCGCCAGGGATATTGCCGGCATGGGCGTTGGCGGGCTGCTGATGGAAATTCCGACGCGGCCGCAGCCGCGCGAGCCGCTGCCGGCCAAAGCAGAACCAAGGGTCGAGACGGTGCTTCTGGCGGCCGGCCGCTCCAGCCGCATGAGCGGGCCGAACAAGCTTTTGGCGCTGTTCGACGGCAAGCCCCTGGTCCGCCGCACCGCCGAACGCGCGGTCGGTTCGAAAGCCGCGGCCACCATCGTCGTCACCGGCCACGAGCGCGAGCGCGTGCGCAGCGCACTGTCGGGCATGGATGTGACCTTCGCCGACAATCCGGATTTCGCCGAGGGTCTGTCTTCGTCGCTGAAGGCAGGCATCGCCAAGGTTTCTGGCGACGCCGCCGGCGCCCTGATCGTCCTCGGCGATATGCCGGGCGTCGCCTCGGCCGACATCGACAGGCTGATCGAGGCGTTCCGCAAGTCCGAAGGGCGATCGGTGGTGCGCGCCTCTCATAATGGCCGGCGCGGCAACCCGGTGCTGCTGCCGCGCTCGCTGTTCGCCGCCATCGCTCACCTCGAAGGCGATACCGGTGCCCGTCATCTGGTCGAGGCCGAAGGGCTCGACGTCATCGATGTCGAGATCGGCGAAGGGGCGGCCGTCGATGTCGACACGCGCGAGGCGCTGGAAAGCGCCGGCGGCGTGCTGCAGGATTGACAAACCGAAGCCGAAAAACGCATGGCTGCGGGATGGCCTTTCGTTCTTGCTTCCGGTTCCGCTTGCCCCCCTCTGGCCTCCCGGCCCTGCTGATCGCGATTCTTTTGTCGCTCTCTTGTGCCGCCTACGCCAACGCTCTCGAACTCAAACCCTTCAAGGATGATCTGTTCGCCTATCCGGCGACGCTCTCATCCGAAAACAACGGCGCCTATACGGTCATCGACTATCGTGAGTTGCGCGACATCAACGCCCGTGACGAAGTGCCTGAGCGTCGTGTGCACGCGCAATACACCGATACCGGCGTGCGCAAGGTGCAGCAGGATCTGTTGCTGAAGACCGACGCTGGAGATGTCCGCCACATTGCCGTCGGCAAAGTCGGGGGCGCCAGCATCATCGTGCTTTACCTGCACGGGCAGGGCGGCAGCCGTAAGCAGGGCACCGACGACATCACCTTCGGCGGCAATTTCAACCGCATCAAGAACCTGATGGCCGGCAATGGCGGCCTCTATCTGTCGCCGGATTTTTCCGACTTCGGCGACACCGGTGCCGCCCAGATCGCTGCGCTGATCGGCCACTATGCCGAGCAGTCGCCGGGCGCAAAAATCTTCGTCGCCTGTGGCTCGATGGGCGGTTCGTTATGCTGGAAGCTGGCCGATCGCAAGGACACCGGCGGGCGCATCGACGGGCTGCTGCTGCTCGGCTCGCTGTGGGATGAGAGTTTCTTCTCAAGCCCCGCATTCAAGCGTCGTGTGCCGGTCTTCTTCGGCCAGGGTAGCAAGGACCCGGTGTTTCCAATCGAGAAACAGGAAGGCTTCTTCCGATCGATCCTAGCCAAATCGAGAACCTATCCGACCCGCTTCGTCCGTTTTGAAACTGGCACGCATGGCACGCCAATCCGCATGACCGACTGGCGGGGTACACTCAACTGGATGTTATCGAAGGCCCCCTAGGGCGCGGTGTTGTAGTCGACGACCGTCTGCGGATTTTCCTCGCCGTCGTAAGACGCGTCGACGTCGTACTGGACCAGGGAAAAATCGCCGTTGCGAAACAGATATGTCCCCGATGAAGAGGCATCGCCGATGCCACGCCATTTGTTGAACGTAGCGATCGTCTTGGTCTCTTCGTCGTAATCGGAATTGGTTGCCCAGCCGGAGGTCTGGAAGCCAACTATGGTCATGCCCAGCAATTTGCCTTCGCTGTCGTTGTTTTCGTAGCGAATGTCCATTTCGGGTTCGGCGAACTGCAATTGCCTGACGCCGAGCACGTCGTCGCTCATGTAATAAATAGAGCTTTCGTTATAGGCCGCGGCCGAGCAGGAGAAGTGGAAAAGCCGCGTTTCCCTTTCGGGATCACTGGCAGCCGCATCCTTGTCCTTATAGTGGATCGAGAAAATGTCCGGCTCCTGCGCCAAAAGATCCTTGTCGCACTGGTCGCCATAAGTCGTGGCAAACGCTCTGTTGGCCTGCTCAAGCGCTGCGTCCTTCTTCGGCGGCGGCGGTCCTTCGCCGCAGCTTGCCGGCACGGCATCCTCGAAATCGGCCTTTGACGGTTTCAGCGCACCCTTGTCGATGAAGATCGAGCGAAATGGCGGTTCCTGGATCGAGGCGTTGATCTGGCGCAGCGTATAGCAGCCGGCAAAGACATTTTCGCTGCCGTCCTTGGCTGTCGCCCGGATGGCGACCGGAACGCTGTAGTAGATACTGCCGGCAGCACCGTCTTCGGACACACCACCGGTTTTTACGTCGACCGTGTCGGTGCCGTCATAGCCTTTGACGAAGGAGTTGAAATCCTTGGCCGGCTTGGTGTCGCCGAAATAGTCCCAGGCGCGCGCGAATTCGTGCCGGCTGATGGCACTATAAAGCGACCGGATGACCGCTTCGGCATTCGACCTGTCGTCGATATAAGGCGCGTCTGCGGCGAGCGCCGATTGGCCGGCAAGAGAGATAAAAGCGGCCGTTGCGAAAAGGGCGCGTCTCATCGGGAACCTCCACTCGATGAAAAATCCTATCATATCGATTGCGGCGACGTGGTGACGCTTGAACAATCGCGTGCGAAAGCGCTACCTCTCGCCGTCGGCAGTCGGGCCGCGTGGAGATTTCTTGTGACCATATCAATGTATGAAGCATCCGTGCCGGTATTTTCGGCGAGGCTGAAGGCACTGGCCAACGTCCTGAGCATTGCCGAGCAAAATGCGGCTGACCGGAAGATCGATCCGCAGGTGTATCTCACGGCGAGGCTGGCGCCGGACATGTTCGCCCTGACCAGGCAGGTACAGATTGCCACCGATCACGCCAAGGGCGCGCCGTCGCGGCTGGCCGGGCGTGAGGTGCCAAAATACGAGGACAATGAGGCGAGCTTCGCCGATCTGCAGGCCCGCCTTAGCAAGACATTGGCTCATCTCGCGACATTTTCGGCGGCCGAATTCGATGGTTCAGATGACAGGATGGTCGAACTGAGGCTTGCGGGACGCGAGGTTTCGATGCCAGGAATGCAGTATCTGTTGCATGCCGCCATGCCCAATTTCTATTTCCACCTGACCACTGCCTATGACATCCTGCGCCACAACGGCGTGCCATTGGGCAAGTCGATCTTCCTCGGATTGCGTTGAGATTCGCTCAGGAGATATCCCGGCCGCGCCGGGATATCTCGCGGTGCACTGTTTAGCGCAAGGACATTTCCCGGGCGATGCGTGGGAAATCGGCCGGCTTGACGCCGATATCGGCGCGATCGGCATTGCTCATCGAATGGAGTAGCGCCAGTGCCGCGCGATAGCGCAGCTGTTCCCGCGGACGCGGACGGGCGAACATTTCAGTGAAGAATCCCATGATTCAAGCCCCTCTATTGAAACCTCCACGGCCTTCAATATAGGCGGATCATGACGATTGTGCAGTGCAGCATTCGCATGGCAGCCATGCTGCCCCGATCTTTTTTGACATAATTCGGCTGGTCCGGCGAAACTTCTGCGGCACTTCGACCGTATGCGTCAGTGCCGGCATTTGGCCGGTTTTTCCTCGCCGTTCCTGGCGAACTTCCGGACTGCATGCACATGCAGTCCGGCTTTTTATTGGCCGTGGGGATAAACCCCGTTCGCCGGCATCCTGGGAAAGTCGCCTGGCCTGCCGGCGGCGGGCTTGGAAGCGGCCGGCGCTTTCCTGTATGCTATTGCTTCCTCCTCGCGCAGCCGCGCAAAATTCCCGCCGGAGAACCTCCATGCACAAACGCCGCCTCGGCCAGACCGATCTTTTCGTGTCGCAGATCTGCCTCGGCTCGATGACCTGGGGCCAGCAGAACACCGAGGCGGACGGTCACGCTCAGATGGATTTGGCGTTTGCGCGCGGCGTCAATTTCATCGACACCGCCGAACTCTATCCGATCCCGCCCAAGGCCGAGACGCAGGGCCGCACCGAGACAATCATCGGCAACTGGATGAAGGAGAAGCGCAATCGCGGCCAGGTGATCATCGCCTCGAAAGTGGTGGGCCGCACCGCCAACACCTGGTTTCGCGGCGACCGCCCGTCGAAGCTGGTGCGCGCCGACATCTTCGACGCTATTGATAAGTCACTCGCCAGGCTCAACACCGATTACATCGATCTCTACCAGATCCATTGGCCGGAACGCGACGTACCGTGGGGCGCCAATCCGAACCGCATCGGCGCCGTGCCGCGACGCTCCGATGCCGCCGGCGTGCCGGAGGGCGAGACGCCGATCGCCGAGACGCTTGGTGTGTTCGACGAGCTGGTGAAGGCCGGCAAGATCCGCCACTTCGGCCTGTCGAACGAGAATTCCTGGGGCGTCATGCGTTTCATTGCCGAAGCCGACAAGGGCCTCGGCCCGCGCGTCGTCTCGTTGCAGAACGCCTATAATTTCGTCAACCGCACCTTCGAGGTGAACCTTGCCGAAGTCTGCGAGCGCGAGCAGGTGTCGCTGCTTGCCTATTCGCCGCTGGCGCAAGGCTATTTGACCGGCAAATACGATCATGGCGCGCGGCCGCAGGGCTCGCGCTCGCAGTTGTTCAACCGCGGCCAGCGCTACGAGACGCCGAATGCTGCCGAAGTGCAGCTCGAATACAACCGGTTGGCGCGCACCTTCGGCATGGAGCCGGCCCTGTTTGCCAATGCCTATGTCTCGAACCGGCCCTTGGTCACCTCGAACATCATCGGTGCCACCACCATTTCGCAACTCGAAATGGCGCTCTCTTCCGCCAACGTGGTCTGGACCGAGGACATGCAGAAAGCCGTCGATGCGATCCACCAGCGCGTCGGCAATCCGTGCCCGTGAGGCGTCGAGACGTGATCGTCCGATGATCATAAGGGGAGGGGAACAGCCATGGACTTCCGGATCGACGCGGTGCGCGCAAAATTTCCGGCTTTGTCGCTGAGCGACAATGGCCGCAGGCGCATCTATCTCGACAATCCTGCCGGCACGCAGGTGCCGCAGGCGGTGGCGGACGCGGTGTCACGCTGCCTGCTGACCACCAATGCCAATCTCGGCGGCTTCTTCGAGACCACCATCGCGGCACAAGACATCGTCGACGAGGCCCATCTGGCGATGGCGGATTTCCTTGGCGCGGCAAGTCAGCAGGAAATTATCATCGGCGCCAACATGACGACGCTGACCTACCACATGTCGCGAACGCTTGGCCGTACGATGAAGCCCGGCGACGAGATCATCCTCACCCGCATGGACCATGAGGGCAACGTCTCGCCCTGGCTGCAACTGGCTGAAGACCTTGGCCTTGTCGTGCGCTGGCTGCCTTTCGACCAGCAGAGCTGGCAAATCGAGGAGGCGGCGCTTGCCGCGTTGCTTTCCGAGAGGACGCGGCTCGTTGCGCTCAACTACGCCAGCAATCTCACCGGGTCGATCAACCGGGTGAAGGCGTTGACCCGCACTGCCAGGCAGGCCGGTGCGTTGGTCTACGTCGATGCCGTGCAGTTCGCCCCGCATGGCCTGATCGACGTCCAAAATCTCGGCTGTGATTTCCTGATCTGCTCGGCCTACAAGTTCTTCGGCCCACATATGGGAATTTTGTGGGGCAGGCTGGACGTCGTCGATGCGCTGAAGCCGTACAAATGCCGTTGCTCGTCCAATGCCTTGCCGGAGCGCTTCGAGCTCGGCACGCCGCAAATTGAATTGATGGCCGGCCTGTCGGCGGCGGTCGATTATCTTGCCGAGCTGGGCGGGGCGGCCGGCGATCAAGCATCGCGCCGCCAGAAAATAACCAAGGCCTTCGAATTGTCGATCGCTTACGAGAACCCGCTGGCGCAACGGCTGATCGACGGTCTGTCGGATATTGCCGGCCTGACCATCCACGGCATCACCGATCCGAAGCGGATCAATGAGCGCGTGCCGACGGTGTCCTTCACCGTCCAAGGCATCGTGCCGGAGGCGATCGTGCGGCAGATGAATGCGGAAAACATCTTCCTATGGTCCGGCCACAACTACGCCTGGGAGATTGTGCACCAGCTCGGCATTCCGGCCGACCAGGGCGTCGTGCGCATAGGCATCGCTCATTACAACACTTCAGCCGAGATCGACGAGACGCTGGAGAGTGTGCACCGCGTTGTCGCCATGCTGAGGCAGGAACGATCCTGAGCGCGCCTCGCGGGCCGATCATCGCTTGTGGGCGCCGCCAAAACCGGTGAGGAAGGCGGTGAGATTGTCGCCGAGCTCGTCGCAGAGATAGCCGCCTTCCTGGACGATGACTGTCGATAGGCCGAGACCGGCGATGGCCTCGCCAATGCGCGAGAAACCGGGCGTGCTCACCGACAGCCCACCGAACGGATCGCCCTCGAAGGCGTCGAGGCCGAGCGCCACCACCAGCGCTTCTGGCGCAAAGGCGCGGATACGCTGGAAAGCCACGTCCAGTGCTTCGAGGAATGCGGCGTCGCCGGATTTGCGCGGCAGCGGCAGGTTGAGATTGTAGCCGAGGCCGGCGCCTTCGCCGCGCTCGTCGGCATGGCCCCAGAAAAACGGATAGAAGCGCACCGGGTCGGCATGCAGCGACACGGTGAGCACGTCCGGCCGGGCATAGAAGATGCCCTGCGTGCCATTGCCGTGATGCAGGTCGACGTCGAGGATCGCCACCCGCGCCGCTTGCTTGCGCAGAACCCGTGCGGCGACCGCCGAATTGTTGATGAAGCAGAAGCCGCCGGCGACCTCGGCAAAGGCGTGATGGCCGGGCGGACGGCAGAGCGCATAGGCTGAAGGCACGCCCGACATCACCGCCTCGGCTGCTTCAACCGCGCTCCAGGCGCTCCACAGTGCGCTCTGCCACGTCTCGCCGGAGATCGGGCAGGCGGTGTCGGCCATGTGGTAGCCGGCCTGGCCGACTGCCGAGGCAGGATAGGAGCCGTGCCGCGCGATCGGATGGATGTTGGGAATGACCTCGGCAGAGGCACCCTCGATGCGCTGCCAGCGCGCGAAGATATGCTGGAGGAAATCGAGATATTCGGGCGTATGCACCGCCGCAATCGGGCCGAGCCCGTGATCCCGCGGCCGTTCGATCGTGCAGCCGGCAGCCTTTGCGCCGGCTAGCAATCGCTCGACCCGTTCCGGCTTTTCCGGATTGGGCTGCGGCGCGCCGCTTGAGAGGAACGCCTTCGGGTCGTGGCGCTTCTGTTCTTCGGCATAGAAGGCTTTCATGTTGGCTCCTCCGGTGCATCGGCGAAGGCGAAAAAGGCGTCGCCGACGATCTTCTGCACCTGCTCGTAGCTCGACCAGGCAATGCCCAACTGTTCGTAAAAAGCCTTGGCGGTCTCGTTGTCGGTATCGACGGACAGCCTGAGATAGACGCCGCCTGCCTTCCGGCACTGCGCCGCCACCCGGCGCAGCAGGCGCTCGCCGATCCTGCGGCCGCGAAACCGGTCCTCGACGTAGAGGTCCTGCACATACACGCCGGGTCGTCCCATCCATGTCGAGAAGATCGGAAAATGCAGGCAAAGCCCGGCAAATTCGCCGCCGACTTCGGCGATCAAGGTCGAGAAGGCAGGCTTTTCGCCAAAGCCATAGGTGCGGAGATCCGCAGTTGTCGAGGTGATCTCCTGATGTGCGCCGACATGCGCGCCGAGCCGTAGGAGTGCGGCGTGGACGGTTTCGACGTCCTCCACCCGGCCGGGGCGGATAAGCACGTTTGTGGATGGCGTACTCACGGCAGGCAGGGCGCCCAGGCACCCCCCTCTGTCCTGCCGGACATCTCCCCCTCAAGGGGGGAGATTGGATGTCGCGCCGGGTTTCGCCATTCACCAACGTTGCAGGGTGAGCAGCGAGATCGAAGCTGCCGATCTCTCCCCTTGAGGGGGAGATGGCCCACAGGCCAGAGGGGGGTGTGCCGGAGCGCAACCATCAGAACGCCACACGGTCGCCGCCCTTGAGCGCCAGCATCTGCCGCGCCTCGGCCGGCGTCGCGACGTCCAGCGACAGCCCGTCGAGCACGCTGCGGATACGGCGGACCTGGTCGGCATTGGACTTGGCCAGTTGGCGCCCGTCGTAGAGGCTGTCCTCCAGCCCGACGCGGACATTGCCGCCCATCGCCGCCGCAATCGAGATCATCGGCATCTGATGGCGTCCGGCGGCCAGCACCGAAAACTGGTAGCTGTCGCCGAACAGTTTGTCGGCGATGCGCTTCATGTGGATCAGGTTTTCGGGATCGGCGCCGATGCCACCGAGGATGCCGAACACGAACTGGATGAACAGCGGTCCCGACACCAGCCCGCGGTCGCGGAAATGCGCCAGCGAGTAGAGGTGGCCGACATCGTAGCACTCGAATTCAAAGCGCGTGCCGCAACCACGCCCAAGCTTCTCAAGCACCGTCTCCATGTCGGCAAAGGTGTTCTTGAAGATCGTGTCGCGGGTCGCCTCGAGCAGCTTCGGCTCCCATTCGTGCTGCCACTCCCGCGGCCGCTCGAGCATGGGGAACAGCGCGAAATTCATCGAGCCCATGTTGAGCGAGCACATTTCCGGCTCCGCCCTGAGCGGGGCGGCCAACCGCTGGTCGAGCGTCATCAGCGAGGAGCCACCGGTGGTGATGTTGATCACTGCGTCGGTCGCCTGCTTGATGCGCGGCAGGAACTGCATGAACACCTCGGGGTCGGCGGTCGGCCTTCCATCCTTGGGGTCGCGGGCGTGAAGATGCAGGATCGAGGCACCGGCTTCGGCGGCGGCGATCGCGTCGGCGGCGATCTGGTCCGGCGTCACCGGCAGATGCGGCGACATCGATGGTGTGTGCACCGACCCGGTGACGGCGCAGGTGATAATGATTTTTCGCGGCGCCATGGTTCGCCCCTCAGCCTTCGACCGGCAGGTCGAGTTCACCGGCCAGCACTTCGAGCGAGTCGCCGATGATGGCTACGATCTCGCCGATCTGCGCGGCGGTGACGATCATCGGCGGCGCGACCATGAAATTGTCGCCGTCGACGCCGCCCTTGACCTTGCGTCCGTAGATGATCAGTCCGCGCTCATAGGCGAGGTCGAGCAGCCGCTGGGTGGCCTTCTTTGCCGGCTCGATCGGCCTCAGCGTATCTGGGTCGGCGACCATTTCGGCACCTGTGAGCAGGCCCTTGCCGCGGACGTCGGCGATGAACGGAAACCGCTTCGCCAATCCCTTCAGCTCGTCCATCAAAAGCTTGCCCATATCGGCCGCATTGGCGATCAGGCCGAGACGGTCCATCTCGCCGAGCACGGCGAGCCCGGCGGCGCAGGCGAGCGGGTTGCCGGCATAGGTATGGCCATGCTGGAAGCCGCCCGATGCGAGCAATGGCTGCACCAGCCGCATCGGTGCCGCCAGCGCGCCGAGCGGCGCGTAGCCCGAGCCCAGCCCCTTCGACAGCGCAACGATGTCGGGCTTGCAGTTCCAGTGGTCGCCGCCGAGGAATTTTCCGGTGCGACCGGCGCCGCTCATCACCTCGTCATGGATGAGCAGGATGCCGTAGCGATCGCAGATCTCGCGGATGCGCGGATAGTAGCTGTCCGGCGCCACCAGTGCTGCCGTGGCAGCGCCGCCGACCGGCTCCATGATGAAGGCGAGCACGCTGTCCGGCCCCTCGGCGAGAATCTTCTCCTCCAGCATGTCGGCATAGCGGATGCCGCGCTGTTCCATCGAAAGATTGTCGCGGTCGCGCCAGGCGATGGGCGCCGGCACGGTCGGCATCACTTGCATCATCGGCGCAAATGTTTCGGCCAGCGCATCGTCGCCGGTGACGGCGAGCGCACCCAGCGTGCCGCCATGATAGGACGGAAAACGCGTGATCACCTTCCAGCGGCTGGGCTGGCCGGTGGCGACCGCCCATTGCCGCGCCAGCTTGACGCAGGATTCCGTTGCCTCCGAGCCGCCGGAGACGAAAAAGATGCGGTCCAGGCCCTCGGGGAGTTTGGCCGCCAGTTGCCGCGCGAGCTCCTCGGCCGGTTCGTTCTCGAAATGCAGGCGGTAGGCGAAGGTGGCGCGGTCCATCTGCCGTTTCATCGCGTCGAGCACGTTGCGGTTGGAGTGGCCGATATTGGCGACCATCGGCCCGCTCGATCCGTCGATGAAGCGGCGGCCATCCTGCGTCCACATGTAGATGCCTTCGGCGCGGTCGATCAGCGGCCGACGCAGGCTGGACAGATAAAACAGATGCGAGGCTTCGCGGGCTTCCGGGACAGGGGGCTTCAGCATGTCATGGCTTTCCAAGATAGCGGTCGAGGACATTTCTGGTGACGCGCTCGACCATCGCGTCCTGCCTTAGCAGGCCGGCGACCCATTCGCAGCTTCCTGCGTGAAACACCTCGCCCTTGCCGCGCGGGAAATTGACGATCATGCCGTTGCCGCGTTTGACCTTGTCGAGATTGGCGTCGCTTGCCTCGCCGAACAGCGTTTCGGCGGTGAAGCGACCGTCCTCGTCGCCGAGGAACTGGTCCTCGAACGGAATGTCGGCGCTTTCCTCGACCTGGGCAGCCATGCCGACCGCGAGCACCTGCAGGCCGTCCGGTGCGCCGCTGTCGGGCGTGGGGTAGGGTAGGCCGCCGCGGATCTCGAAATCGAGCCCGTCGACCTCGTAGCCATAGACATGGCTGTCGGCGCCGAGCAGGTCGCCATAGTAGATGCCGGTGCCGGCAAACGCCCAATGCTCAGGCCGGTAGACCGGAAAGCCGCGTACGCCGCGCGGCGCGCAGCCGCCCCAGCCCGCATAGACGCCTCTTGTCGCGTTGAGGCCGAAGGTCGCCGCCCCCGGCCGGCCGATTTCCGGCGCTTCCCAGGAATTGGTGGCGCGCCTTATATCGCCGCCGCGATAGGCCGGGTCCTCTGCGCGAGCGCGGTATTTGTAGCAGACCTGCCGGCGGCCTTCGTCCTCCAGCCTGGTCTGCCACATGAAATTGCCGGCGAAGCGCGCCGCATGGCCGCCGCGCTCGACATAGGTGTCGACCGCATCGCGCATCTCCCAGGTCCAGTATTCGTCGTGGCCGACGAAGACGACGCAGTCGTAGCCGTCGAGAATGTCGGGCGAAAAATGCAGATCGTGCTGGCTGGCAAGATCGACGGCGTAGCCGGCACGCTCGGCGAAGCGGAAGAAATGGCTGTCATAGCTTGCCCAGCCGGACGAGGCGTATTTCTTCGAATGGCCGGTGGCAAACGCCCATTCCATATGCGGATAGCGCGGCACGGTTTTCGGCGGCACGGCGACTTCGAGCGGCACGCGCGGCGCGTCCCTGGGCAGCACGACGAAGCCGCGGCACCAAGGCCGCTGCGTCGACACTATTCGTGCATACTGGTCGCGGCCTGGCCCGGTGATGCCTTCGTAATGGTTGGAACCGCCCCATGTGTTGTAGGCGAGCCAGGTGCCGGTGGCCGCGACCTGCAGCACGCGACCAAGCTTCTTGCCGGGCTGCGGCGCGACGATGAAAAGATGGTGGTAGCGGATCGGCTTGCCGTCGCGAGCGTCGGCTTCAAGCGTGACGCGATAGGCGCCGGACGGCCAGTCGTCGCCGATGCAAAATTCGAACGATGCTTCCCAGTCGCAGCCCTCGACCGAACACTGATCAGGCGTATCCTGCCAGCGCGCCGCGATCCCGGTCCTTTCGAATATCGTCGTTTCCCTACCGCCGTCGCGGACGATCGCGATGCCGAAACTGGCGGCCGTCGAGCTGACATGCAGCGCCACCATCTCGCCGGGGCGGTAGGAAAAACGGTCGCTGTAGCACCAGATTTCGCCGCGCCCGCCATCCATACCCGGCCATTCCCAGTAATGGCTGCGCACCGCCTGGCGTCGCTGCTCCGGCGTCAGTCCGAAATCGGGAAACTCGGTCGGCAGATGGTTCATGGACACCGCTAAGGTCGAAGGCCGCCATTTCGGCCATCCACCGGCCAAGCGTCAATTGGAAACGATCGGGCCAGTCATCGCCGGGCTGCTCCCTTGGCCTTGCCGGACAAACAGACTATCTCACAAACCGCGGCCTTGTCCGCCACGGGAGCCGATATGCTGAGAGTGCAAAAGGTTAGGGTCAACGACATTTACGTGCCGACCGCGCGCAAGAAGACGCTGCATCCCGAGACCGTCCGCCATCTGGCCGAGGACATTCTGGAAAACGGCATGAAGACGCCGATCCAGGTGCGCCATGACGGCAAGCGCCACATCCTCGTCGAAGGCCTGCACCGGTTGGAAGCGGCCAAGTGGCTGGGCGAGACCGAGATCGACGCCTACCTCGTCCAAGCCAAGCGCCACTGAAGCCACTCGGTTCCGTCGTTCGAATCTCCGGTCCCGCGGATTTTTTCTCGCGGACCCGTGTCGGCTTGCGTCTTGTCGGTTCGTCCTAGACACGAAAGCCAAACCCGACATGTGAGGAAACACCATGACCACCAAGCTCGACATCGCCCCCAACTCCGACCGCGAACTGGTTCTCGCCCGCATCATCGATGCACCGCGCGAGAACGTCTATCGCTGCTGGACCGAGCCGAAGCTGTTGACGCAATGGTTTGCGCCGAAGCCGTGGATGACGCCGCGCGCTGAGATGGACGTTCGCGCCGGCGGCACCAGCCTGGTCGTCATGGCCGGTCCCGACGGCAACGAGTTTGCGAACCCCGGCGTCTTCCTCGAAGTCGTGCCGGGCAGGAAGCTCGTCTTCACCGATGCCTATACCAAGGCGTGGGAGCCTTCCGCCAAACCGTTCATGACCGGCATTGTGACACTCGAGGACGAGGGCACGGGCAAGACCCGCTACGTCGCCCGGGTTGCGCATTGGTCGGTCGCCGACCGCGAACAGCACGAGAAAATGGGTTTTCACGAGGGCTGGGGCCAGTGCGCCGAACAGCTCGAGGAAGTCGCAAAGCGACTTTGATGCAAACGGGAGAGGGAGACTGACATGTCCAGATCGATATTTTTCGCCATTTTCGCTTCGGCCGCCGCGCTGTTTGCGGCGCCGGGCACCATCAACGCTGAGGAGGCCAAGCCCGCCATGACGACCGCAACCGCAACATTGCCGAAGCCGGAAAAATCCGGCCTGCTGCCGATCAACGGTTTGAACTATTATTACGCCGTCTATGGTAAGGGAGAGCCGCTGCTTCTGCTGCATGGCGGGCTCGGCACGACGGATATGTTCGCGCCGATCCTGCCGAAGCTTACCGAAAACCGCACCGTCATCGGCGTCGACCTGCAGGGCCATGGCCGCACCGCACTCGGCGACCGGCCGCTCAGCCTGGAGGCGATGGGCGACGACATGGCGGCGATCGTCAAGGCGCTCGGCTACGACAAGGTCGACGTCATGGGTTATTCGCTGGGTGGCGGCGTCGCCTTCCGCATGGCCGTGCAGCATCCCGAGGCGGTGCGCCGGCTGGTGCTGGTCTCGACCCCCTACGCCGCGGACGGCTTCTATGCCGAGATGCGTGGCCAGCAGGCACAGGTCGGCGCGGCGATGGCTGACATGATGAAGGACACGCCGATGTACAAATCCTACGTCGCCGTTGCGCCGCATCCGGAGGATTTTCCGAAACTCCTCGATCAACTTGGCGCCTATATGCGCAAGGACTACGATTATTCCGCCGACGTGCCGAAGCTGAAAATGCCGGTGATGCTGGTGTTTGGCGACAGCGACATGTACCGGCCCGAGCACGAGATCAAATTCTACCAGATGCTCGGCGGCGGATTGAAGGACGCCGGCTGGATGCGCGAGAACCTGTCGCAGAACCGCCTGGCGATCGTGCCGAACCGCACCCACTACGATGTGTTCTTCGCGCCGGAACTGACACCTGCCGCGCTGCCGTTCCTTAATGGCGAGACCAAGGTCAAGACCTGGGACGAAGTCGTCAACGAAACGAACTGACACGCAGTCAATTGTCTGCCGGCCGTCTCCCGCGAGACGGCCGGCATTTCGTCGATGAGGCCTTGGCGCGGCGCATCGAGCCAATCGTGTATCGGCCGCATCACAGCTATAGATGGCGCCATCAAAGCTTTTCAATTGACGCTGCCACGCCTATCGATAGGTATCGCCTATCCTTACAGGGAAGGGACGCGGGCGATGGCTGGATATCAGGGTGGATGTTTGTGCGGCGCGGTGCGCTACCGCGCCGAGGCGGCACCGATCAATGAGCGGATCTGCCATTGCCGGTTGTGCCAGAAGGCGCTGGGTGCCGCCTTCAACGCGCGCATGCTGTTCCGTATCGACGATGTGACGGTCGACGGTCCGCTGGCGATGGTGAATTCCTCGCCCGATCTCAAGCGCGGCTTTTGCCCGCGCTGCGGCACGACGATGTTTTCCCGGCGCGATTCCGCCGGCATCATCGGCGTCACCACCGGCTCGCTCGATGACCCCTCAGTGTTCAGGCCCGAGATGCATATCTGGACCGCCTCGAAGCAGCCCTGGGTGCAGATCGACGACGGCCTGCCGCAATATGAAGGCGCGCCACCTCCGGTTTGAGGTGAAATCTGGACAAAATTTAATCCAAAGCGACACGAGATAGCCGGCAAAGCGTCATTGGCGGGCCATCATTGCTGCCTATCTATTGCGTGCGGGCGGCAGTCGAGGAGGCGACGGAATGAACGACAGCATCAACACCCTGGACGAACTCTTGAGCGATCCGATGATCAAGCTGGTGATGGAGCGCGACCGCGTGCAACCGGCGCAACTTCGCACGCTGCTCGAAGAAAAAGTCCGGCGGGCGGACGATGATGTGGCGGTCAACGATCGTTTTGTACCGCCGGCCCACCTGATGGCCACGACCTGCCACAAGCTGTGGCTGTGCGGCTAGGGTCTTGAAGCGGTTAGCCGGAATTTGCCGGCAAATAGCTGTAATGGCTGCGGAAATAAGCGAGTTTGAAGCCGAGACGTGCATAGTTGCGATAGGCCGGCCCGTCGCGTTCGGCTTGCGGCGCCTCGATATCGGCCACGAACAGTTTTGCACCGGCCGCAAGTCCGTCGCGCACCATCGCTTCGCCGAGCATTGCATCGAGATCGAAGCTCGGCGCCATGATGCCGGGCACCGGCGCGTCGATGCCGCTCCAGGCCATGCCGTCGGTGCCGATGAACATCGAGCGCACCGCCGCCGCGCCGTCGCGCCGCAGCATGTAATGGTGCCAGCCGCGCCGGCCGGCCAGCGCCAGTAACCACGGTGAGGTCGGCAACCGGTATTGGCTGTCGATGAACCCAGCCCATTCCCTTGCCGTTGCCGGCGTCACCCGCTCGACCGAGACATCCTCCGTCGGGAAAAGCGGCTCCGCTGGCAACGGCGTGGCGTCGCGAAAGATGCGTTCCCAGCCTCCCTGACGCTGCAGGCCGCGCGCCTCGAGCCAGCAGCTGAGCGTCGCGGGCTCGGTGTGTGGGTTGGTGTAGAACCAGGGCCGCAGAATGCCGGCGTCGCGATAATGCCTCAGAAGCGTATCGAGCCGGCTCTCGGTGGCCGCGCTATCGACACCAAGGTTCTTGACGCAGTTGAAATGGATGAACGGGATCGTCGTGCAGGTGGTCCAGACGAGATCGCCATCTTCGGCGATGGCTAGGCCTTGCCTTGCGGCAAAGTCTGCCGGGGCGGCGCGATAGAGATCGAGCCAGGCATCGACCTCAGCGCGTTCGATGACGCGGCTGAGATCGCCGGATATCTCGTCGATCCCGATGGCGGGCGAGCGTGGCTCCGGCGTGACTAAGGGCTGCAATTCTGACAAGGCGGCGGGCTGCATGACTCCCTCCCAAGTATGGCCTTACATCGTAAGATTAGCGAAGACTAATCTCACGCAGTGAGTTGTCAAGCGGGATTGCGAAGCCAGCGACGTGGCCGAACGGTGGAAGGGCAGCGTCCCTTTGCCCGCCGACGTCTCGACGAGAGCCCTAACAATTCGATTCAAACTTTGTTGGTAGTTTCTTGTTAGGAATCCAGCTTGGTTTGTCCGGCGGCGTTGTCCTGCCTTCGGTCTGTTGTGTTTTGCGTACAGGTCCAGATGCGGATATCAGGCGTCGTCATCTTTTCGATCGCAGCGCTGTGCCTTGCCGGTTGCACGTCGACCTCCGGCGTCGATGCGCTGCAAGTGCCGTCCAGCGAGACCACCAGCTCGGTTGTGCGGCCACCCGCGCCGGTGGCATCCGTGGCGAAAACTGATGCTGCGCCCGCTTTTGCCGAACAGGAGCAGGACGAACAGCCGGTCGCGATGGACGTACCCGATCAGGACGTCGAACCGCCGGCCGAGGTGATCGCGCTGATGTCGCCGCCGAAGCGGCTGACACGCGCAGCACCGGCAATGCTTGCAGAGCCGGTCACGCGCTATGGTTTTCGCGACGCCAAGCCGATCAATTTCGGCAAGTCCTCCTCGCCAAGGCGCCTTGCCGTCCATGGCGTCGACGTTTCGCGCTGGCAGGGCAATGTGAACTGGCAAAAGCTGCGCGCCCAGGGCGCCAATTTCGCCTACATCAAGGCGACCGACGGCGGCGATCATATCGACCCGATGTTTACCAGGAACTGGCGCAATGCCGACGCCGCCGGCCTGAAGCGCGGCGCCTATCATTTCTTCTACTGGTGCCGCACCGCCGGCGAGCAGGCGGACTGGTTCATCCGCAACGTGCCGAGGGTCGAGGGTGCGCTGCCGCCGGTGATCGACGTCGAGTGGAACGGCGAATCCAGCTGCAAGCGCCGCCCGTCCCGGCAAAAGGTGCTGGAGAAGATGCAGGTGTTCATGGACAAGCTCGAGCGCCACTACGGCCAGCGGCCGATCATCTACACCGCGCCCGACTTCTACCGCGACAATCTGCGCGGCGCATTCCCAGATTATCCATTCTGGCTGCGCGCCGTGGCGGCGCATCCGTCAAAGGTCTATCCCGGCCGCAAATGGCTGTTCTGGCAATATTCCGGCTCCGGCCTGTCGCACGGTGTGAGGGGCCGCATCGACCTCAACGTCTTCCACGGCGACGAGAGGGCGTGGCGCGACTGGGTCGGTGGACGGCAGATGGTGGCGGAAGTGGAGTAGCGCGGCCGGTCGGGTGCCTGGCTTCCACTGTCGGCATCGCGCCGCCGGGCCACGGCATGGATCCTAGGGTCTCCGCAACGTCGCTTCGCTCCTGCTCCGCCCTAGGATGACGAAAGGAGGGATGTTCCCGCCAATTACCGGCTTTGGCGATTGGCCTCCAGGCCCCGTGTCTTCGTCATCCTAGGGCGGAGCGAACGCGAAGCGGAGCGCAGACCCTAGGATCCATGCCGTGCCATCAAAGCGAAACGCGTGGTAGATAACTACCAGCCCCAGTTCGGCTGGCGGCTCTACGCCTCTACATATTCCGCCAGGCTGACCCCTTTGGGCACATCCAGCCCGTCGGCCCGCAGGCCTTCGATATGAAAGCGTATTGCGTCACGAATTTCGGCTTCAACCTCAGGCACCGTCGCACCGGTGGCGATGCAGCCGGGCAGATCCGGAACATAAGCGGAAAAATTGTTTCCGGCTTTTTCAATCACCACCGCGTACCGCATGTTGTCACTCCTTCAGACCGGACTGGTATAGGATGCTGTTCAGGGTTCCTGGCGCTGCTCACCTTCTCCCCGGAACGACGGGAGAAGGTGGAGCATGCCAGATGATTACTTAAGCCGTTTCCGACTAGCCACTTCGTCAGCAATTAGCCTCGCCCGAATTGACTGCCACCTGTCTGCGATCTCTTGGCACGACGCCGCCAGCAGCTTTCTGCGTTGACTGAAACTACCAGGTGCAGTGAAGATCTTCTGCGCAAACACATCAATCACAAAACAGAACTCTGCTCGTGGTTCTCCGGCTTCTTGGAAGCATTCCTCCGCGTACCAATGGAGAAGTGCCCCATGCAGTGCCGACGTTTCTGTCGACAATGGTAGAGTCTTGCAGAGATAGGGTTTAACCAAGCCGAAGCCAAATTCCTTCTTTCCTGTCTGTGGTACCTTCGCCGAGTTTGTCGGTCGGACGCTAACAGAGACACCGCTGAGAAAGAACTTTGGCTGGCTATCCGGAATGCCGGTTAATTTCGCAGCAGTAGGTAGCTTGGCCAAGCTCATAGTGCGACAAAGTTCAATTGCATCGTGAGCAGTAAGAAGCCTTTGCTCATCGTGCGAGGTAGCAGGTTGGCGCGACAGCAAAGCCCTGTCGAGCTGCGACAGTCGGCTGTCATCCTGACCGTGAGTTTCAATGAAATGCATCATTGCGCGCTCAATCTCATTGTAGCGCGTGTCGAGGAGGAAGTTCTTGGGTCTGATGATATCTTCAATGATCACAGATCGTCGAGTGGATCGAGCGAAGCAATACTCAATCAATTTATTGGCGCTAATTTGCGGTTCGGTTTTCATAATGAGAGGGCCTTTCTGGAGCCGTTAAAAAGTCACACTGCTACCGATGCCTTCTCGACTCCTCGATCAGAATCTCCATATAATAACCTTGCTACAGGAGATGGGATTCTGATCTCGTCGCCCCGCGTGGGCTTCGGCTTATTCGCGGCATCCAAGGCCGGCCTGGGAGGGTCGGCTTTGGTGTTTTAAGAGGATGTCACATAAGGACATCCTTATGCGTCGTACCTTTTTTGTTCTCCTTACCATTTCGGCCCGATCTTGCGACCGGGCCGACGATGTTCATTTAGCGTTTCAGATTCCCTCAACTACACCCGCTCGTCGCCCCACAAGTATCGCACTTCTCGCACGTCCCGTTCCGCACCATCGTGAAATTATGGCACTCCGAGCATTCGTTGCCGGTGTAGCCCTGCATCAGCGATTGCTGGCGCCGGTTGGCGGCGAGCGCTTTGGCTTCGGCTGCTTCTTTCGCGGCCTCGTCGGTGAACAGCTCCGTCGGGTCGGAGGCTTCCGCGTAGACGATGTCCTCGACCAGTTCCCTGGCGCGCTCCTCGTAGTCGCGCTTGTAGGCGATGGCTTCGTCGCTGGCCGGCTTCAACGTCAGCACGTTGGAGCCGGAGAAGGCGGTTGGGGCGGTACGGGACGGAGTTCCGGAGCCCGCGCCGGCAAAGCCCTTGGGCTCCGCACCCATGCCCGACACCAGCTTGACCGGCGAGGCACCGCGGGTGAGACCCTTGGAGAAGGGCGTCGCCTTGCCTTCGTTGATGCCGCGTCCGAGTGCAGTCTTGTCGAAATCCGACTGGTCGACATGGGCGAGATCGTGGCGGCCGAGATAGGAGACAGCCAGTTCGCGGAACACGTAGTCGAGGATCGACGTGGCGTTCTTGATCGCGTCGTTGCCCTGCACCATGCCGGCCGGCTCGAACTTGGTGAAGGTGAAGGCCTCGACATATTCGTCGAGCGGCACGCCATATTGCAGGCCGAGCGAGATGGCGATGGCGAAGTTGTTCATCATCGCCCGGAAGGCCGCACCTTCCTTGTGCATGTCGATGAAGATCTCGCCGATACGGCCGTCGTCGAACTCGCCGGTCCTGAGATAGACCTTGTGGCCGCCGACGACCGCCTTCTGGGTATAGCCCTTGCGGCGGTTCGGCAGTTTCTCGCGGTCGCGGTAGAGACGCTCGACGACGCGCTCGACGATCTTCTCGGTCACCTGAACGGCGCGCTGCGCGGCCGGTGCCGCGATCAGCTGCTCGACGGCTTCGTCCTCGTCCTCCTCGCCATCGGCGAGCAGCGAGGCATTGAGCGGCTGCGAGAGCTTCGAGCCGTCGCGATAGAGCGCGTTGGCCTTCAGCGCCAGCTTCCACGACAGCATGTAGGCGCCCTTGGCGTCTTCCACCGTCGCGTCGTTCGGCATGTTGATGGTCTTGGAAATGGCGCCGGAGATGAAGGGCTGCGCCGCCGCCATCATCATGATGTGGCTGTTGATCGACAGCGAACGCTTGCCGATCTTGCCGCACGGGCTGGCGCAGTCGAACACCGGCAGGTGTTCGGCCTTCAGGAACGGCGCGCCTTCCAGCGTCATCGCCCCGCAGACATGGATGTTGGCGGCCTCGATGTCCTTCTTTGAAAAGCCAAGCGCCGGCAGCATCTCGAACGAGAAATCGTTGAGCTGCTCATCGGTGAAGCCGAACGTCTCCTTCACCCAGTCGGCGCCCAGCGTCCACTGGTTGAAGACGAACTTAATGTCGAAGGCCGACTTCAGCGCGGCATTGAGTGCTGCGATCTTTTCGTCGGTGAAGCCTTTTGCCTTGAGCGAGCCGGGATTGATGCCCGGCGCCTGGTTGAGATTGCCGTGGCCGACGGCATAGGCCTCGATCTCGGCGATCTGGCTCTCGGAATAACCGAGCGTGCGCAACGCTTCCGGAACCGCACGGTTGATGATCTTGAAATAGCCGCCGCCGGCGAGCTTCTTGAATTTTACCAGCGCGAAATCGGGCTCGATGCCGGTGGTGTCGCAATCCATCACCAGGCCGATCGTGCCGGTCGGCGCGATCACCGTTGCCTGCGCGTTGCGGTAGCCATGCTCCTCGCCAAGCTCGATGGCGCGGTCCCAGGCGGCCTTGGCATGGTTGGCAAGCTCCTGCTGCTTGAGATCCGAGGCGACCAGCGGCACCGGGTTGACGGCAAGCTTCTCGTAGCCGTCCCTTTCGCCATAGGCAGCACGGCGGTGATTGCGCATGACGCGCAGCATGTTCTGCGCATTGCGGTCGTAGTCGGGGAAGGCGCCGAGCTCGGCGGCCATTTCAGCCGAAGTGGCATAGGCCGTGCCGGTCATGATCGCGGTGAGGGCGGCGCAGATGGCGCGGCCCTCGTCGGAATCATAGGGAATGCCCGAGGTCATCAGCAGGCCGCCGATATTGGCGTAGCCGAGGCCGAGCGTGCGGTACTCGTAGGAAAGCTTGGCGATCTCCTTCGACGGGAACTGCGCCATCATGACGGAGATTTCCAGCACCATGGTCCACAGCCGCACCGTGTGCTCGTAGGCGGCGATGTCGATGGTGCCGTCGGCGTTGCGGTAGGGCAGAAGGTTGATCGAGGCCAGATTGCAGGCGGTGTCGTCGAGGAACATATATTCCGAGCACGGATTTGACGCCCGGATCGCACCGGCCGAGGCGCAGGTGTGCCAGTCGTTCATCGTCGTGTTGAAATGCAGGCCGGGATCGGCCGACGCCCAGGCGGCATAGCCGATCTTTTCCCAGAGATCGCGCGCCTTCAGCGTCTTCAGCACCTTGCCGTCCTTGCGGGCGGTGAGATGCCAGTCTCCATCCTGCTCGACGGCGCGCAGGAAATCGTCCTTCAGCGACACCGAATTGTTGGAGTTCTGGCCGGAAACGGTGAGATAGGCATCCGAATCCCAGTCGGTGTCGTAGGTCTTGAACGACATCGCGGTGTAGCCCTGCTTGGCGAACTGGATGACGCGGTAGATATAGTTCTCCGGCACCGCGTCCTTCTTGGCCAGCTTGATCTCGCGCTTCAGCGCGGTGTTGACCGCCGGGTCGAAGCAATCGTCGCCATTGCCTTCGCAGTTGATGCAGGCCTTCATGATTGCTTCGAGATGCTTCTTGACGATCTTCGAGCCGGTGACCAGCGAGGCGACCTTCTGCTCCTCATTGACCTTCCAGTCGATGAATTCCTCGATATCGGGATGATCGGCGTCGACGATGACCATCTTTGCCGCGCGACGCGTCGTGCCGCCCGATTTGATGGCGCCGGCCGCGCGGTCGCCGATCTTGAGGAAGCTCATCAGCCCCGACGAGCGGCCGCCGCCGGACAGCTTTTCGCCTTCGCCGCGCAGGAACGAGAAGTTGGAGCCGGTGCCGGAGCCGTATTTGAACAGGCGCGCCTCACGCACCCACAGGTCCATGATGCCGCCCTCATTGACGAGGTCGTCCTGCACGCCCTGGATGAAGCAGGCATGCGGCTGCGGATGTTCGTAGGAAGACTTCGACTTGGTCAGCTTGCCGGTGAACGGGTCGACATAGAAATGGCCCTGGCTGGGACCGTCGATGCCATAGGCCCAGTGCAGGCCGGTGTTGAACCATTGCGGCGAATTCGGCGCGACGCGCTGGGTGGCCAGCATATAGGCGAGCTCGTCGCGGAAGGCGCGCGCGTCTTCCTCCGATTTGAAGTAGCCGCCCTTCCAGCCCCAATAGGTCCAGGTGCCGGCAAGCCGGTCGAAGACCTGGCGGGCGTCGGTCTCGGAACCGTAGCGCTCGGCTTCCGGCAGCTTGGCCAGTTCAGCCTCGTCGGCGACCGAGCGCCACAGGAAAGAGGGGACTTGCGTCTCTTCGACCTTCTTCAGCCGTGCCGGGACGCCCGCCTTGCGGAAATATTTCTGCGCCAGGATATCGGCGGCAACCTGGGAGAACTGCGCCGGCACGTCGATGTTGTCCAAGCGGAACACCACCGAGCCATCCGGATTCTTGATCTCGGAAAGCGCCTTGCGGAATTCGATCTCCGCGTAAGCTGATTGCCCTGGCTTGGTGAAACGACGCTCGATGCGCATTGGTCCGGTCCCTTTTGTCTACATATAGCGCTTTTCCCAGAGGATTTCTGCCCTCTTGACGAAACGCGCATGGCCGCCGTCTGCCGGCGTTCGAAAACCCCGACTCTCATCTTCACAGTCTCCGCCGCCCTGCCGGTCGAACCTCCTGCGAGGCCGCTGTCCAACGCGCTCACGGACCCTGTGGGTCCCTCAAAACTGAAAACTTTTTGTAACACCCTCGGTCGAGGGAAATTCACATTATCTAGCGTCGAACCTACCTGCAAACACTAAATATAGTGTTAACAGACAATTTATTCAAGTCCGACAATCCTCCCCTTTCGCCCCCAAGGCTTCAAAATCCCACGCCTTCGCCGGCCTCGTAAACAGGCGGGAATGCGGATCAAAACGCACATATTCCGGGAAAAAGACCGGCCTCGAAACTTTTCCGGTCGCACTCTCAACAGGAGCGCATGGCCTATAAAAGGCGACTCGTTTTGCGCCGTCAAGGATTCGTTTGCGTAGCTTTTATGACCCCAACATCTTGTGTGTCACATATGTGGATAACGGGGACAGAAGCGCGCTGATTTCCGTTTTTGCAGCCACAAGCCTGGTGCCGACGCTCGAAGGCCCTTGGCCGCAGCGAAGACCATGCCGACTCGGAAGCCATGTGCCGACTCAGTTGAAGCGATGCGGGTCGGCACCGAAATGGGCGATGATCTGACAGAGGTCAGGCTCGTTGACCATGCGTACCGCCTCGGCGGCGCTGACCCATTTGCGGATGCGCGCCCGCTTTTCCTTCCACCGGTCGGCGACCTTGTCGACGTGCAGCGGAAACACCAGCACCTCGCAGGGCACTTCCTCGCCGGACGCCAGCACCTTGGCATAGAAATAGCGGCCGGCCTCATGATGCGAGATCGTGCCGCGCAGCCCGGCCTCTTCGCCGGCCTCGCGCGCCGCTGCTTCGCAAAGCGGCTCCTTTGCTTCCGGCCAGCCCTTGGGAAGCACCCAGCGGCCGGTATCGCGGCTGGTGATCAGCATGATTTCGACGCTGTCGCCGCTATCGCGCCAGGGCAGCGCTGCAACCTGAAGGCGGCACGGCGCCGTGCCGAAGAGCCGCCGGACTCTTTCGGCCAGATGGTTGTGCGTCGTTGGCCTCGTCAACATCGGAGAAGCTTGCCCCAGCTCCCAGAATCATTTGCCGTCTCGTGAATCTTACGGCTAATCATAAGCAATAAAAGTAAAAAACTTCATGTGGACTGGTTAACCACTCCAATGGGCGTCGATTAAGGAAATATCGTGTGCCGGGGCCACTCCTTCAAGGAGTGCTCGACGCTGTCTTCCGACGGAAGCGGCGTTACCGCGAATCAGCCGGCGTGGTCGTCGGCGATCGGCTTTTGGTAGGTGAAGCCCATGTCCCAGGGAAAATAGATCCAGGTGTCCTGGCTGACCTCGGTAACGAAAGTGTCGACCATCGGCCTGCCTTTCGGCTTGGCATAGACGGTGGCGAAATGAGCCTTGGGCATCATCGCGCGCACGATTCCTGCCGTCTTGCCGGTGTCGGTGAGGTCGTCGATGATCAGCACGCCGGCGCCGTCATCGGCGAGCAGCGCTGGGGTGACCTCCTTCAGCACCTGCAGCTGCCCCTGGCTGGTATAATCGTGATAGGAGGCAACGCAGACCGTCTCGATGATGCGGATGCCGAGCTCGCGCGAAATGATGGCGGCCGGAACCAAGCCGCCGCGCGTGATGCAGACGATTGCCTTCCATTGCCCCTTGTTGGCGCCGGCAAGCCGCCAGGCGAGCGCGCGTGCATCGCGGTGGAACTGGTCCCAGGAGACCGGGAAGGCTTTTTCGGGCAGGGACATCTTTCGCGCACTCCGCAAAGCGCGCATCGCGCGCAGACACTATGGAATGCGCGCGGAATTAACTGGAAAGGCTTGGCCTTGGCAAGGGCACGGCAAAGCGATTGTCCAACCGGTCTCTATGAACTTACCGCGACAGGAAAGCCGCCACCGGCGCGGTGCGCAGCACCGTTCGCGTCACCCCGCCGAACAGCAGCTGGCGCAGCCAGGAATGGCTGTAGGCGCCGAGCACGAGCAGGTCCGCGCCCGATTCGGCGACCCTGGTCTGGATGATGTCGTCGACCGAGGCGCCGCCGGACCTCAGCACCGAGACGCTGACGGTCGCGCCGTGCCTGGACAGCGAGGCGGCGATCTCGGCGCCGGCCGTTTCCGGCGCCTCTTCGAGCGTATCCGGCGGGTCGATGACGACGATGTCCGTCTTCTCGGCCTCGATGATGAAGGGCAGGGCATCGAAGGCCGCGCGTGCGGCCTCCTTGCTGCCGTTCCAGGCGAGCAGCACGTGCTTGAAGCTGGTGACCAGCGGACCCGAATGCGGCACCACCAGCACCGGCCGGCCGGCATCGTAGACCAGCGTGTCGACGTCGGCGCTCGGATCGCCGCTCGATTCGCGCTGCGCGGCGATGATCAGATCCGCGGTGCGAACGGTCGAGATACCGGTCAGCGCACTGTCGCCGGAAAAACTCTCGAGGCTGCGCCACTCGAACGACAGGCCGGAATTCTCGACGCGTTTGTGAAAGGCGGCCTGCAACTTCTCGGCGCGCTCCCGGTTCATGTCGGCCGAAACCTGCAGGAACTCGGTGTCCGGAAAGCCGGTGGCCGAGGTGTAGGGCACGGGCAGCGCCTCGGCATGAATGCCGATCAGATGGCTCTGGAACCGGCTGGCCAGCGGGATCGCGCAGTCGAGAACGCGCTCGGCGTCCTGTTCATTCTGCAATATGGCAACGATGGTCTTGAAGCGCATGGGCAATCCCTCAGTTTTTCGGCGATCCCACTCGTGACAAACGTCACGGCGCAATGCTTGGTTCCGTCACGCCTGCCGATCAGCCCACCTTGCTTGCCTTGGTCAGGCCCGCCACCATAACCTCTACGTCGGCGCGCGCGGAGTCCAGCGCCTGCTGGCTGCGGGCGCGCACCACCAGTTCCGTCCAGAATTTGCCGTCGCCATATTTCGGGTAGGAGCCGATGATCGTATCCGGATGCGCCTTCTGGATGTCGCCCAGCGGGCTGCCGATCAGGCCTTCACCGAACGGACATTCCACGGTTGCCGACAGCATTTTGGTGCCGGCCCGTAATGTCGGCACGACATTGTCGAGCATCGCCTGGAAAATCGCCGGCACGCCGGCCATGACATGGACGTTGCCGATGCGAAAGCCCGGCGCAACCGACACCGGGTTGTCGATGTGGTCTGCCCCGCGCGGCATCCGCGCCATGCGCTTGCGCGCTTCGGTGTATTCGATGCCGCGGGCAGCATAGCTTGCCTCCAGCAGGGCGTAGGCCCTGGCGTCGTATTCGCACGGCACGCCGAAGGCCTTGGCGATGGAATCGGCGGTGATGTCGTCATGCGTCGGGCCGATGCCGCCGGTGGTGAAGACATAGCTGTAGCGGGTGCGCAGCGCATTCACCGCAGCGACGATCTCGTCTTCCTCGTCCGCAACGATGCGCACTTCCTTCAGGTCGATGCCGATCGCCGTCATGATGTCGGCGAGGTGGCCGATGTTCTTGTCCTTGGTGCGGCCGGACAGAATCTCGTCGCCGATGACGAGCATGGCGGCGGTGACGATTTCGGTCATGGCAGGCTCCGGCAACGGGTCGCCTGAGATAGCGCGGCGAACGGCCGGCGGCAATGCCGCCAAACGACGGATCCACCTGTGCCACCTCCCTTGCAGTGGAACCTTCGGCGGGTGATGCTGCGCCGGTTTGGGGCCATGAGCAAGAACATGCCGGTATCGATTCTTCTATGGCTGCCCGGCGCGCTGTTTCTGCTGGCGCTCGTCGTGGCAGCTTATCCTGTGCTGGCGACGCTGCGGATTGCGGCGAAAGCCGAAAGGCTGGTGCCGGCCAGCGGTAAATTCATCGAGATCGACGGCAATCGCATCCATTATTTCGAGATGGGCGAGGGGCGGCCGATCGTCTTCCTGCACGGCCTTGGCGCGCAGCTTCATCAATTCCGCCACACGCTGTTCGGACGGTTCGGCCCGAACTATCGGCTGATCGCGCTCGACCGTCCGGGTTCCGGCTATTCGGTGCGGGCCAGGGGCGCCAGCGGGCGGCTACCCGAGCAGGCCGAGATCGTGCGGCATTTTATCGAGGCGCTTGGACTGCAAAAGCCGCTGATCGTCGGCCATTCGCTGGGTGGCGCCATCGCGCTGACGCTGGCTGTCGAGCATCCCGAGGCGGTTTCCGGTATCGCCTTGCTGGCGCCGCTGACCCATCTGGAGCCGGACGCGCGCGAGAAGTTCGGCCCGCTATACATTCAGTCGCCGCTGCGGCGCCGGATCATGGCTCACACGGTGGCGATCCCGGCGGCTCTCAGATACGCAGAACGCACGCTGGCCTTCATTTTCGCGCCGCAGGCGACGCCGGCCGACTATATGGTCGAGGGCGGCGGCTGGTGCGGGCTCAGGCCAAACCATTTCTATGCAACGTCGACCGATGTCGTGGCCATCGAGCACGACCTTGGCCGTATCGAGCAACGCTATCGCGAGATCACCATGCCGGCTGGCATTCTGTTTGGTGCTTCCGACGTCGTGCTGGGCGTCGATATCCATGGCTGGCCGCTGATGGAAAAGATCAGCGGGCTCGATTTCGAGCCGGTCGAGGGGCTTGGCCATATGCCACAATTCGTCGGGCCGGAACGGGTCGTCGCTTTCATCGAACGCATTGCCGACCGCGCATTTGCGCCGAAGTCCGACACCAGCAGCTGACACGCTCCCAGAACCTCACGCAAAGGTGTGCAACCCGCCGCAGCCTCGGCCGGCAGGGTGCCTCGGGACATCCCGGCCGCCGGGAATACCTCCGAACTTATTCCTTCACGGCTCCGGTCATCGAGGAAACATAGTGCTCGACAAAGAACGAATAGAGCACCACCACCGGCAGCGAGCCGATCAGCGCTCCCGCCATCAGCGCCCCCCATTCATAGACGTCCGAGCGCACCAGTTCGGTGAGCACGCCGACCGGCACAGTCTTGTTTTCGGACGACTGGATGAAGGTCAAGGCGTAGATGAACTCGTTCCATGACAGCGTGAATGCGAAGATGCCCGCGGAAATCAGGCCCGGCACCGACAGCGGCAGCACGATCTTGGTGAGGATCTGCCAGCGGCTCGCCCCGTCGATCAGCGCGCATTCCTCCAGCTCGAACGGGATCGAGCGGAAGTAACCCATCAGCAGCCATGTGCAGAACGGGATCAGGAAGGTCGGATAGGTGAGGATGAGCGCGAAGGGCGTGTCGTAAAGCCCAAGGTTGAACACCATCACCGACAGCGGAATGAACAGGATCGACGGCGGCACGAGATAGGCCAGGAACACCGCGAGGCCGACCTGCCGCGCCCCGGAGAACCGCAAGCGTTCGATCGCATAGGCAGCGAACACTGCTGCCAGCAGCGACAGGAAAGTGGCGGCGGTCGAGATGATGATCGTGTTGAGCAGCCAGCCCGGATAGGACGTCTCGAAGAGAAGATAGCGGATATGCTCGAGCGTCGGATGCACCACCCAGAATGGATTGAAATTGGCGTAGTCGGTCATCTCGAGGTTGGGCTTAACCGCCGTGATCGTCATCCAGTAGAACGGAAACAACAGCACGATGACGAATATCAGCAACGGCAGGTAAACCGTCACCACGCGGCGCGGCACACTCTGCAGGTAGCCCATGCCGCCTTCGTCGAGTTCGGGGCGTTTGCTCGTTTCGATCGCGGTCATGTCAATCTCCGCCGCCCTGCTGCCATTTGCGGCGTTGCAGGCCAAAGTAGCTGAACAGGATCGCCGCCAGCAGGAACGGGATCATGGCGACTGCGATCGCGGCGCCTTCGCCAAGCTGGCCTCCGGAAATGCCGCGCTGGAACGACAGCGTCGCCATCAGATGGGTGGCGTTCACCGGCCCGCCGCGCGTCAGCACATAGATCAGCTGGAAATCGGTGAAGGTGAACAGCACCGAAAACGTCATGGTTATGGCGATGATCGGCGTCAGCAGCGGCAGCGTCACATAGCGGAACAATTGCCAGCGGCTGGCGCCGTCGAGCGTGGCGGCCTCGTAGAGCGACTGCGGAATCGTCTGCAGGCCGGCAAGCAGCGTGATCGCCACGAAAGGAATGCCGCGCCAGACATTGGCGGCGATGACCGAAGCGCGCGCATTCTCCGGATCGCCGAGGAAGTTGATGCGATGGTCGATCAGGCCCATTTCCATAAGCGCCCAGGACAGGATCGAGAACTGCGAATCGTAGATCCACCAGAAGGCGATGGCCGACAGCACCGTCGGCACCACCCAGGGCAGCAGGACGATCGCGCGGAAGAACGACTTGAACGGCAGGTTCTGGTTGAGGATAAGCGCCAGCCAGAGGCCTAGCGCAAACTTCAGGATCGAGGCGCTGATCGTGTAGAGCAAGGTGTTGAAGACGGAGAGCCAGAAGACGGCGTCATCCCACAGATATTCGTAGTTCTCGATGCCGATGAAGATGCCGGGGCGGCCGATGCGGGCATCGGTGAAGCCGAGCCAGACGCCGAGCCCGAGCGGATAGGTTAGGAAGACCAGCAGCAGCGCCGCCGCCGGCAGCATGAAGCCGAAGCCAAGCGCGTTATGACTTTCAGACACGAACGTCAAAATGCGCGACAGCGTCGATCGGGGTGGCTGAGCGGCAGCGGAGGTCACGGCCATGGGTCGGCTCCTCTAAGTCTCATTGATCGGCCAGGCGGCCATGCGCGATTCGAAGCCGGGCAGCATGGCTGCCCGCTGAATCCGCTCAAACGCGATAGTAGCGGTTTGCGCGCTTCTCGGCTTCTGCCATCGCTTCTTGCGGCGTCGCCTGGCCTGTCACCGCCTTGGCGAACATGTCGACCAGCACATAGTCGGCCATGGTCGCCGCCGAAGCATAGCCGAGCGGGCCGGCATAGCCGTTGGGCCGCAGCGTCGCCGAGGCCTTGGCGTAGGCGGCATTGTTCGGATCGGCCGTCCACACCGGGTTGTTGTCGAAGGCTTTGAGCGTCTGGCAGCAATAGCCCGCCGAGGACGTGATCCACTGCGACATTTGCTGTTCCTCGAACATGAACTGCAGATAGGCTTTGGCCGCATTGGGGTAGGGCGTGTAGTCGAAGATCACGGCCGTGGTCACCTGGAACAGCTCGACGGATTTCCCGACAGGACCGATCGGCAGGTTGGTCGTGCGCGTGTCCTTGGCGATTTCGGTCAGTTTCGGATCCTTGTCCTTGTTGATCTTGGCGGTGTTGTAGGCGGAAATGCCATTGGCGATCACGCTCAATTCGCCGGCCAGGTAGGCGCGGTTGTTGTTGACGTCGAGCCAGCTTTCGGTACCGGGAATGAAGGTCTTGTAGAGCTGTTGCGCGTATTCGATCGCCTTCAGCGTCTCGGGGCTGTTGATCGTCACCTTGCCGCTCTCGTCGACCATCTGGCCGCCATGGCTCCATAGCAGCCAGTGGGCGTAGTTGTTGCCGTCGCCGACGCCGTGGCCATGCGTGAAGCCGGCCGGGTGTCCCTTCGCCTGCAATGCCTTGCAAAGCTCGAGCAAGCCTGCCGTGTCCTTCGGAAATTCGGAGAAGCCGGCCTCCTTCACCCAGCTTTCACGATAGACGATGGCATTGCCGATGGTGGCCAGCGGCAGGCCGAGGAATTTGCCTTGCCGTGTCGCATATTGCTTCGGTCCATCGTGCCAGCCGCCATATTTCGAGCCGAGATATTCGCCCAGTTCCGTCACGTCATGCAGCTTGTCGGGATATTGATGCGGGTCGTCGAACCAGACCAACATCAAGTCCGGGCCGGAGCCGACATTGGCGGCGACCGCTGCCTTGGGACGGATGTCCTCCCAGCTTTCCTTGTCGACGCGGACCTCGACACCGGTCGCTTCGGTGAAGCGCTTGGTGTTGGCCAGCCATTGATCCTCGTCGCCCTGCACGAAGGGCGACCAGCGCAGCAGCCTGAGCTTGGCGCCGTCCTCGGGCTTGTACTTCAATCCCTCCTGGGCAAAGGCGGGAGAGCCGATGAGCCGGCTTCCCAAGGCTCCCGCCGCAGCGCCGGCGGTGGTGCGGATCACGTCGCGTCTGGTGAATTTCATGCTCGCTTCCTCCTGCTTATTGTCCGTGCCGTCCTACTGCTTGATGGGTGTTTCGAACCGCTGTCCGGTTTTGCCGTGAAAGAGATGGATGAGGCCAGGCTCGGCCGTAAGCCAGATGGTTTCGCCCGGCGTGAAGGAATGCCGTTCCCGGAAATTGGCGACGATCTCCTCGCCGCCGGCGGTTCGGCCGATGAGCTGCACTTCGGACCCTGTCGGCTCGACCACCACGACAGTGACCGGAATGCCCTGATTGTCGGATAGCCGCAAATGCTCGGGCCGTATCCCCAGCACGACCGGCTCGCCATTGCCGATGGAAAGTGCCGAAGCCAACGGGACCGAAATCCCTCCGGCGCCGCGAAAAGACGGCGAGCCGTCGGTTACGATCTCACCCCTGAGCATATTCATGGCGGGCGAGCCGATGAAGCTGGCGACAAAGAGATTGTTCGGCCGGTCGTAGAGTTCGAGCGGCGGCCCGATCTGCTCGACGATGCCGTCATGCATGACGACGATCTTGTCGGCCATGGTCATGGCCTCGATCTGGTCGTGGGTGACGTAGACCGTCGTCGTCTTCAGGCGCTGATGCAGTTCCTTGATCTCAGCGCGCATCTGCACCCGGAGCTTGGCGTCGAGATTGGAGAGCGGCTCGTCGAACAGGAAGACCTGCGGATCGCGCACGATCGCCCGGCCCATGGCGACGCGCTGGCGCTGGCCGCCGGAAAGCTGGCGCGGATAGCGGTCGAGCAGCGGCAGCAGTCCCAGGATTTCTGCCGCGCGCCGCACGCCGGCATCGCTCTCCGTCTTGGGAACACCCTTGAGCATCAGCGAGAACGCCATGTTCTCGGCGACCGTCATGTGCGGGTAGAGCGCATAGTTCTGGAAGACCATGGCGACGTCGCGTTCTTTTGGCGCAACGTTGTTGACGACACGTTTGCCGATCGCGATCTGGCCGCGCGAGATTTTTTCCAGGCCGGCGATCATCCTGAGCAGCGTCGACTTTCCGCAACCCGAAGGCCCGACCAGCGTGACGAACTCGCCGTCGTCTATATCGACGCTGACCCCGTGCAGGACCTCGACGGTCCCAAATGACTTGTAGACATCGCCGATTGCGACAGACGCCATCGATCTCCTCCCGACTGATTCCTGCAACGACTTCGAAGGAAACCGCTTTCTTGCCTGGCCCGCGACAGCGCCCAGGCTCCTCCCGGTCACGCGCGATGTGAGACGGTAGCGCTACCAAACCGACCTGTAAAGCACGCCGGCATCACCTGGATATCGACACACCCTAATCCGAAACCTCGGTCTGCGGCCGGTCGCGGCCGTCGGCGAGCTCGTCGTGCCATTTGCCGTCGGCGTCCTCGTACTGGATGCCGTCGGTGTTGCCGGCGACCTGCTGTTCGGCGGAAGCGATCTCGGCGGCGCGCAACGCGTCCTGATGGGTGGGGAACGTTTCGGAGAATGTCGAGCCGACCTTGTAGGCCCAGCCTCCATCATGCTCGACGATCTTGTAGGTCAGTTTCGCCATGAAACCCTCCGGTTGAAAGCCCGTTGCCTCAATGCAGCCTGTCATCGGCCAGTCTGTCGTCTGGCAGCCTGTCGTCCGTAACCAGCACGTCCGATTCCCTGGCGGCTTCGATCAGTGCCCGGCGTGCATCGGCCGTCGAACGATAACCTTCCAGCACTTTTAGGCAAGTGTCGAGGGCATCACGATGACGCGGCCCGCGATTGAGTGGCCAGACCGTCATCAGGCACTCCGCCGCCTCCTGGGCGCTGCGGATATGCCGATATTTGCCGACATGGCCGAGTTCGACCACGACCGGCTTTTCAAATGGCTTGCTGTCCATCATCGCCGCCAACGCGGAGCGGCCGATTTGGTTGCAACAGCTATTTTTAGCTCAGGCGAAAATACCTCAATAGCCGCAGTCGTTGCGCAGCCAGCGCGCATTCGCCCAGCCGGCGCGGCCGCCGAAATCGACCTGGTACCAGTTTCCGCGACGGTCAAAGATCTCGGTTTGGTCGCCGTTGAACAATTGCCCGATCATGCGCGACGACGAGTTCGGCCGGGCCCGAACGGCGAGAAAGCCGCTTCCCGTTGCCAGATTGTAGTGCCTGGAAAGACCGTGCACCGTGCCTTCGCAATATTGCGCCCCGGCCGGCGTCGATGTGGCAAACGACAGCCCGGCCAAAACCGCGGCAGCAGCCGCAATGGAAATCCTCCTGAACGACATGTCTCTGCTCCCCCAACCTGCCGCGCCCAGCCGCGGCCCTCGCCACTCTACACCGGCAGAGGATCAAAGCGAAGCTATGGTTCCCTGTCCAGCGAGGTGAGAACCCGCCCCGTCAGTTCGCCGCCTTCATCCAATGCTGCATCGTCGTCACCGAGCGGGCAAGCTGCGGCGCCGGGTGGATTTTTTCGCCGAAGGTGGCCGCGGCGCGCCAGCCCCAGCGCGGATCGGCAAGGAAGGCGCGCGCCAGCGCCACCATGTCGGCGCGCCCGTCGGCGACGATCGCCTCGGCCTGTTTCGGATCGTCGATCAGGCCCACGGCCCGCGTCGCGATGCCGGCGCCCTTGCGCACCGCTTCGGCCAGATGAACCTGGTAGCCGGGTCCGGACGGCAGCTTCTGCAACGGCGAATTGCCGCCGCTCGAGCAGCAGAGATAGGCGACGCCGACTTCCTTCAGCGCTTTTGCCACTTCGATCGCATCCTCGACGTCGAAGCCGCCATCGACCCATTCCTTGATCGACAGACGCGCGCCCAGCATCAGTCTGGGCACCGCCTGCTTCACCGCCTTGGCGATTTCGACGGCGAAACGCATGCGGTTTTCCAGCGAGCCGCCCCAGCGGTCGGTGCGCCGGTTGGAGAGCGGCGACAGGAACTGGAAGATCAGATAGCCATGCGCGGCATGCAGCTCGATGAAGTCGAAGCCGGCGCGCTCGGCACGCCGGGCTGCTTCGGCGAAGCGTTCGATGATTTGCAGGATCTCGTCGTCCTCCAGCGCCCGCGGCACCTGCCAGCCGGTGTCGTAGGCGATTGCCGAGGCCGACACGATCGGCCACGGATCCTGATCGGCGTGCAGCGGGCCGCCGCCTTCCCAGGGTTTCCGGTTGGAGGCCTTGCGGCCGGCATGGGCAAGCTGCGTGCCGAATTTCGTGCCCGGCGCGGCGACACGCTTGGCTGCATCCAGCGTGCGTCGCGCCGCCGCCTCATTGTCCTCGGAATAGAGGCCGAGACAGCCATGCGAGATGCGGCCGCGCCGTTCGACCTCGGTCATCTCGACGGTGACCATGCCGGCACCCGACATTGCCAGGTTCATCCAGTGATAGAGGTGCCAATCGCTGGCCGAGCCGTCGTCGGCCGAATACTGGCACATCGGCGCGACCGCGATGCGGTTGGGGAAGGTCAGGCCGTCGAGGGTGATCGGCTGGAAAAGCGATGAGGTCATAAAAAACTCCGCGAAGGGTTGCCGCTATTTATGCAGCCGATTGTGCCAGCGCCAGACACGAGACGGTGAACCGGTGCTCTGGACCAATAGCTGGCCGGATTGCACGAACGGGCGTTCGCGGCTACGCCTTGCCGCGGCAGCAGGGAGTCCACCATGGAAGATCGCATTCGCATCCGCTCGGAGGAAGTCCTTTCCGACGAATGGGCGGTTTTGAAAAAGACCGTCTTCGACTACCGCCGGCGCGACGGCAAATGGGAAACGCATACCCGCCAGACCTACGATCGCGGCGACGGCGCGGTGATCCTGCCTTTCGATCCCGAGCGCTCGACTGTGCTTCTGGTGCGGCAGTTCCGCTACCCCGCCTACGTCACCGGCCACAAGGAGCCGCTGATCGAGGCCTGCGCCGGCCTGCTCGACGAAGACGATCCCGAAACCTGTATCCGCAAGGAGGCCGAGGAGGAACTCGGCTATCGGCTGAAGGACGTGCAGCGGCTGTTTTCGCCCTATATGAGCCCCGGCAGCGTCACCGAGCGGCTCTGGTTCTTCGTCGCTCGCTACTCGCCCGCCGACCGCATTTCCGACGGCGGCGGCGCCCACGACGAAGGCGAAGACATCGAAGTTTTGGAGATGCCGCTAGACGAGGCACTGGCCGGCATCCACGACGGTCGGATTATCGATGCCAAGACGATTATCCTGATCCAGCATTTGAAGCTGAACCCGATCGGGAGGTGAGGGTGGTGGAGCGGGCCGGGACGTCGCGGCGTTAATTTTCTGAGCCGCCGCCGGGCCGGTAGTCTATAGCGGGATGCTGGTCACTTCCGAATGCGTCATTCTCACTGTGAGAATGATCAATCCTTGGCGCGATTCTCGCGGGGGGCCCCCAAGCCGCATCATCCTTCACTCAAAATGTTCCCGCATAGCGAAACGCCGCTCAACCCGAGGGAGCGGCGTTTCTATCATGGCCAGTGTCCTAAACCTCTAGACGATCCCGCAATGGTTTGGGGAACCGGATTCGACCGGCATTTCTGGCTTGTTCGTTTTGCCTAGGCAGCCTCGCGAACGCCTAGGTTCCATCTTCCCACTGAGTCTTCTCCAAAACCAGACAATCTTCCCGCCTGAGATGACCGGCAGCGAACATAGCGAGTTCGCGGGTGGCTGCTGATTTTCCCATATTTGTCGGGTCGTCCACCGAGCCAACTCTGAACGCAATTGTATCGTCGTTTTCCATCGTGTAATCGAAACTGGTGTTGCAGCCGCTGCAACCTATCAAAGGACTTCAACCCTCTTGGGGCGACGCTGGCCACCTTTCTGCGTCGCCGTCATCATCGCTTGAAAGTCGGCTTCTAGGGGATGCTAGCGTTCAGAAACCAGTCTGACCAAGCGCCGGTTGCAAGCACTTCAAAGAGTTCCAGTTCATCACGGGGATAGCGGCGCACAGCCGCGTGGGCATCATTGTCTGGCTCTGGTTCGTGGACAATCCGAACGCTATGGCCGCGGGTCGAGCAGGCGGAACGAATGTCGCTCACCTTACCCCGCGCAAACCCACTTTTGGATGAAATTTTCAGAGAGCTTTTGCGTAGCGTATGGACAGCTGCGATGATCTTTTGCTGGTCAGATCCCGCAAAATGTTCAAGCCAGTTTGCGGACAGATATGAATCAACATCGCGCATCACGAATGCCTCGGGGAGAACTCCGATAACTTCGTCCGTGCCATCGGCCTTCCGCAACTTGGAAAATGGGACGCTTCGTATCAGGTAGTCTTCATCCGGTATCTTATCTCCCTTCATCAGAAAACCACTGCGCCGGATTGTATGGCTGCAAAACATCAGGAAGCCGAAGAATTGTGGTTTGACCGGCTGCCGTCTCACAACCCATATCGGTCTGGGTAGATATCACCCACCGAACGGTGTCATCGGACTTACAAACGATGGTGAGGCGATTGTTTCCCGTTGTCCAAGACGCCACCAAATTCCCATCACTGGTCGCGCCAAGCCCAGGCCGCCGGGCTTTGAGAAAAATCAGCATGCGAATAAAAGTCAGCGACGACCCGGAAACAACCGGCTTGTCCTCTTCATCCCATTCTTCCGCGTCAAGGAGGCTATCGACCTGTCTGAATAGGCGCGCCCTCCAGTCCGAGGACAACAGATGCATGGCAACTGTGTTTGTCGTGACCTTGAAAATTGCTTTGGCGTTTTCCAACAGCGTATCGAGATGGCTGTCACTACCGCGAGGCTTGCTATCACCCAAAGGCGTGAATGACCTGGTGAGCGCATTGGACAATGCATAATTCATCTGCGTTGAATATGCGCCGGCCGCCCCACTCGGGGGCAGCGCCGTCAGGGTTCGTGGATGAGCCGCTACCGTATGGGTAGTTCTTGTCATCGAAATAAATCTCTGGTTCGGTCGGTAATGCAGCGCTCAAAGATGATGTTCTTCAACGGCCGCGCCTCTTCGAGAATCGCCAGAACATCGGCACTTTTGGATGGTATGTCGCGCATCCTAAAGACGTCAATGTCCAACAAAAGGGACATATGGTTCAGCAATGGCGACGGTGCAACTATGGTAGACATAATGTTGCAGTCCCAATGAGGATTGGCTGTCGGCATTGACGCTTGAACTAGAAATGAGGACATCGGCTTGTCGGAAATCTTTGGGACTTGCGGCAAGAAATTTAAATAGTCGTTGAGTTCAATGCGTTCTTCGCCGTTAATTGGTATGTCTATACGGTTAATAAACCTAGCCCCAAGCCGAACAACACTCCTTCCCGATGGTCCCTTTGACCAAATACGCCAGTTTTTCCCAATGCGTTCACTTAAAACTTCCCACCCTGGATAGGGTGCGGCACGTGCAACTATCAGGCTGGTATCCGCGAAGATTACGATATCTGCTTGGTCATCCGAAGTCCTTCGGAAGCGATCAGGTGTTTGATCGGAATGGACTGTGGCAGCACCACCTAGCGTGTCGATGCGAACCTGAATGCCCTTTTCAATGGATTGGTTCTTGTAGTCGCCCGCTACCTTGTTCGACATTGCCTGCAGGTCGTCAAAGGATATCGAATTATTTGTGACGAACTCAACGACAGCTTCGACAATCGGCGGACGGAGATAGGAATTCACCAGATTGCCCCTTTTGGCTCTTTTTCAGGGCATTCTATATCGACACGCTGCGGCCGGGTCGAGCGCTGGTTTTGCAGCGAATCCGAAGCGCGGGCGGCGACGGCGCGGGCCTCATGCTCATAGAGAATGTGGGAATAGCTCAACCCGGCCAACATACCTCTTACTTCGTGAGCACGCTGCGGATTAGCCTTCAGCGCGGAGTTCATCGAATCGTTCATGACCGGTGCCCAATTCTCCACATCGGCCGCCACGGCGTTGCTGGCATCGGTGCGAAGCTGAGCGAAGACGGTACGAACATCCCATTTCTTCGTCATCCCGGCATAGTCCAGACCACGATTCCGGGCCTCGGAATCGAAGCGGTCGAACGGTGCTTGGTCGTCGCCAGTGATGGCATCGATGAGGTCGGGCAACTTGGCCAAACCCATGGCGGCGACGCCAAGGATACCGGGGGCAAACAAAAGCAGGTCAGACCATGCCATGGCGCGACTCCACCTTAGCGATAAGTGAATGGATACCCTCGCGGATACCCCGGACAATTTTTAGCAGGGCGTCCGGCAAATCTGAAAAAGTCGAATTATTTCGCAACTCCAAATCTGGTGCGGACGACGGGAATCGAACCCGTACGATCAGAGATCGAGGGATTTTAAGTCCCTTGCGTCTACCAATTCCGCCACGTCCGCAGGCCAGCCCTTTTCAGCCGCCAGCCAAAGGCCGTCAAGCCGTCTTCTGCCGTCGACAAATCTGGCACTGGAAGCTAGCGAGGCCGATCACCTACAGTGATACAAACAAAATCGTTTCACTTGGAAATGTTTTTAGCGGCAGCTTCCGCGGCTACCGCGAATGCGCGTCCCCCGTTCGCAGGATGCGTTCGGGCGCTCTGCCCTGGTAAGGCTCGAAGTGGCAAGTGGATCGGCGCTCCGATACTCGACGCCATCCTCTACAAACACTGGGAGATTGTCATGCTCAAGCTTGCCTCTGCCCTGGCACTGCTGCTTGTTGGGACGGCGCCTCTGTTTGCCGATGAGATGCCGATGAACGCCAAAGACATCAAATGGGGTCCTGCTCCTGCTGCCATTCCCGCTGGGGCGGAAATGGCTGTTGTCGCGGGAGATCCCTCAAAGGACGGCGCCTTTGTGCTGCGGTTGAAGACACCCGCCGGCTACAAAATTGCCGCACATAATCATCCCACCACGGAATACGTAACGGTGCTTTCCGGCAACTTCCATGTTGGAATGGGCGATAAGTTCGACGAGGCGAAAGGCGTCGAACTGACTGCTGGCGGCTTCGGCGTCGCGCCGGCCGGAATGAATCACTTCGCCTGGACGACAAGCGAAACGATCATCCAGGTTCATGGCGAGGGGCCATTCAAGATCACCTACGTCAACCCGGCAGACGATCCGAGCAAGAAGTGACAGTTCGCGATCGAATTGATTGAACCGGCCGAAGGCTCGAACGATGGAGTGCGTCAAACTCCGCGAGCGTCGATTCAGAAGGATCCTCTAACGAGACGAAGGCTGATTGGCCGCAACGGAATCGTATTCCGCCTGGGCCATTTGCCATGAATGGCGCAATAAAAAAAACCCGCCTCGGGAGGACGGGTCGTTGGAGCCAATTGGCACCATACCCAAATTAGTAGCATAGCTGCCGGCACAAAGCAAGAACAAAGTTGCTGCGGCCGACGCAAAATGCCCTTGGCGATTGGCGAAAGCCATGGTGGCATCAATCTCCCTCCTTGTGGGGGAGATGGCAAGTTGTGGCAAAGAGGGTAGGCCAGAGGGGGTCGTCGCGCGCCAGCCCGTTTTGTTCGCGGCAACGGTTCGCGTCAGGACGTCCCGACCCCTCTGTCGCCTTCGGCGACATCACCCCCTTGAGAGAGGAGATCGGCAGTTTCGCCGTCGGCGCTTACTTCCTCGCTGGTCAAAATCCTCCCGGCTTGGCACAGTCGGGCAAAGAGGAGCCTGTTTGATGCCGAAGACCGCCAATGCGACGAAACCAAAACCCTGGGCCGAGATGGCGACGCATCTGGTCGATGTCGCCATGGGCCGCAAACCCGCCGATCTCGTCATCCGCAACGGGCGCTGGGTCAACGTCCATTCGGGCGAGATCATCGCCGGCACCGACATCGCCATTGCCGGCGGCCGCTTCGCCTATTGCGGGCCGAATGCCGGCCATGCCATCGGCCAGGGCACCAAGGTGGTCGATGCCGGCGGCCGCTATCTGGTGCCGGGGCTTTGCGACGCGCATATGCATGTCGAGAGCGGCATGGTGACGGTGACGGAATTTTGCCGCGCGGTGATCCCGCATGGCACCACCTCGATGTTCATCGATCCGCATGAGATCGCCAATGTGCTCGGCCTTCAGGGCGTGCGGCTGATGCATGACGAGGCGGTCGCCATGCCGGTCAACGTGCATGTGCAGATGCCGTCCTGCGTGCCGTCGGCGCCGGGGCTGGAGCATGCTGGCGCCGAGCTGACCGTCGCCGACGTTGCCGAGGCGATGACCTGGGAGAACATCATCGGGCTCGGCGAGGTGATGAATTTTCCGGGCGTCGCCGCCAACGATCCGGTGATGTCGGGCGAGATCGCGGCGACGGTGAGGGCCGGCAAGACGGTCGGCGGGCATTATGCCTCGCGCGATCTCGGCCTGCCGTTCCATGGCTATGTCGCCGGCGGCCCGGAGGACGACCACGAAGGCACGCGCGCCGAGGACGCCATCGCGCGCGTCCGCCAGGGCATGAAGGCGATGCTGCGGCTGGGCTCGGCCTGGTACGACGTGGCATCGCAGATCAAGGCGGTGACGGAGAGCGGGCTCGACCCGCGCAACTTCATCCTGTGCACCGACGACAGCCATTCCGGCACGCTGGTGCATGAAGGCCACATGGACCGGGTCGTGCGCCACGCCATCAGCCAGGGCTTGAAGCCGGTGACGGCGATCCAGATGGCGACGCTCAACACCGCCCAGCATTTCAAGCTGGAACGCGAGATCGGCTCGATCGCGCCGGGACGGCTTGCCGATCTGCTGATCGTCTCCGACCTGGCCGAAATGACCATCGACGAAGTCTATGCCCGCGGCGTCAGGCTGGCCAAGGGCGGCAAGCTCGAAATCGACATTCCGGCCTACAATTATCCGCGGACGGCGAAGAACACCGTCAAGCTCGGCAAGAAGCTCAAACCTGCGGATTTCGATATCGCGGCACCCAAGGGCGCCAACGAGGTACGGGTACGCGTCATCGGCGTCATCGAGAACCAGGCGCCGACGCGGGCGCTGGAGGCCGATCTTGCGGTGGAGGACGGACTGGTCGCCATGGACCGCCGCAACGATGTCTGCCAGATCGCATTGGTCGAGCGTCACAAGGGCACCGGCGGCGTCACCAACGCCTTCGTCTCCGGCTTCGGCTATATCGGCGACTGCGCCATGGCCTCCAGCGTGGCGCACGATGCCCACCACATCATCGTCGTCGGCACCAACAAGCAGGATATGGCCCTGGCCGTGAACCGGCTGGGCGAGGTCGGCGGCGGCGTCGTGCTGTTTTCCAACGGCAAGGAGCTGGCGCTGGTCGAAATGCCGATCGCCGGGCTGATGTCGAACGAGCGGGCGGAAATCGTCGCCGCCAAGGCGGACAAACTCAGCGACGCCATGCGCCAGATGGGCTGCTCACTCAACAACGCCTACATGCAGCACTCGCTGCTGGCGCTGGTCGTCATCCCCGAGCTCAGGATTTCCGACGTCGGCCTGATCGACGTGACGACGTTCCAGAAGGTTGATCTGTTCGTTTAGGGTTGCTGCGGTGTGGAAACCTTTTGATGCCGGCGGGACAGCGCCCCCCTCTGTCCTGCCGGACATCTCCCCCACGAGGGGGGAGATCGGCAGCTTCGCCGCCGGCTCGTTCAGCAACGTTGGCGATTGGCAAAAGCCGAGGTGGCGGCCAATCTCCCCCCAAGTGGGGGAGATGTCCGGCAGGACAGAGGGGGGCGCGAAGGATCGCTGCCGTGCGCTTTGTTCCGAACTGACGTCAACAGTGACCGCTCAGCGGCCGCCTCACCCGCCGGTGGCGATGGTCAGCACCTTGAACGGCGTGGTGATGACGATCTCGGCGACCGAGCCGACGGCCTTGCCGAGGCCCTGGCCGAGATTGTCGAGCTGGGCCGGCGCGGTCTCTTCGGAGGCGAGGCCGGCCGGGGCGCGCAGGCGGTCGCCGAGCAACTGCACCAGGAACGGGTTGTCGGCGAATTTGGCGTGGTTCAGCCGGTCGCCGCCCTTGGTCTTGGTCAGGTCGACCACCGAGACGCCATAGCTGGCGAGGTCGGCCGCGTCGCCATAGTCGCCGACGCGTGGCTTGTCGCCGGAGATAAGGGTCGACAGCCTGAGCGCCCGGTCGTCGCCCGAAAGCAGCACGGCGAACGGCTTGTCTGGCTTGCCGTAGCGGATCATCTGCTTCTTGAACACGTCGACGTCGATGTCGGGGGAAGCCAGGATGACGTAGCCGAGCTTGCCGCCAAGGTCGCGGTCGCCGGTGATGGCAAGCTGGCGCAATGCTTCCATGGTCACCCAGGTCCCCATCGAATGGGCAATGATGTCGATGCTCTTGGCGCGGCTCTTGGCAAGCATACGCAGCGTCGCTTCGAGATCGTCGCGCGCCGCATTGGCGCTTTCCTTGTCGTAGATGTAGCCGGTCGTTTTGCCGCTCGAGGCCCACGAAAACAGCACCGGCGTGCCGGGATATTTCGTGTCATGCGCGATCTGCGTCAGCCGGTAGATGCCGTCGTCGAAGCCGTTGTTGAAGCCATGCACGAAAACCAGCGCCCGGTCGCCGCGCATGGCGATGTCGGCGCCGACCGCCTTGGCGAATTGCGGCGCGCCTTCGTAGAAGGTGACGCCGGTCGCCGTGAAATCCTTCGCCGGATTGCTGTTGGCCGAGCCCTTGACCCGTTCGATGGCGCCGACCTGGTGGACCTTGGGAACGGTCACCTCGACGCTGGCAAAGCTGGTGGTCGGCGAGCGGTCTCCGTCGAACACCTGCCGGGGCTCTTTCGTCGCCTTTTGCCGGGTTGTGGCGACGAAGATCTTATGCGTCGCCGCGATATCGGCAGCAGGCACCGTGATCGTCGTCTTGTTGAGCAGATCGTGCGTGTTCTGGCCGGCGCAGCCTGCCAGCGCGAGCGCGAACGCAACGACGAGAAAGATCTTCGAAGGCACGGTCACGCGGGCTCCCGCAAAGGCGACGTCGAGCCGGAGACGTCTTGGCCTATTCGATAGAGGCAGAGGCCGGCACGGTCCAGTTTAAACTGTTCCGATGGTGCGGCATGGTCAACAATCACTGCCGCGCAATGCAGCTATTGTCCGACCGAGGCGATGCGGTCGGTCACCTCGCGGTCGCTGGCAAACCCGTCATCCTCGCGCAGCTTCTGGCCGATCAACTGCACCAATTCCGGGTTGTCGGCGAATTTGGTGTGATTGAAGCGGTCGACGCCCTTGACGCTGGAGAGATCGACGACCGACACGCCATAGCTGGCGAGGTCGGCGGCGTCCTTGTAGTCGCCGACCCGCGGCCGCGCGCCGGCGATCAGGCCGGACAGCCGCAGCGCCCGGTCATCGTCGGAGAGCAGCAGGATGAACGGCTTGTCCGGCTTGCCGTAGCGGCGCATTTGGCTCTTGAACACGTCGACGTCGATGTCGGGCGAGGCCAGCACGACGTCGCCGAGCTTGCCGCCGAGATCGCGGTCGCCGGTGATGGCGAGCTGGCGCAGCGCCTCCATGGTGACCCAGGTCCCCAGCGAATGGGCGACGATGTCGATGCGCCGCGCGCCGGTCTGCGCCAGCATTCTCAGCGTCACTTCCAGCTGGTCGCGGGCAACGCTGGCGCTTTCCTTGTCGTAGACATAGTCGGTGGTCTTGGCGCCCGACGCCCAGGAAAACAGCACCGGCGTGCCGGGATAGCCGGAATCATGGGTGATCTGGGTGACGCGATAGACGGCGGCGTCGAAGCCGGTGTTGTAGCCGTGGACGAAGACCATGACGCGGCCGCCGCGCGCCGCGATGTCGGCGCTGAGCGCACTGGAGAATTTCGGCTGGGTGTCGTAGCCGACGACCTCGGAAGCCATGAAGTATTTGGCCGGATCGTCCGACTTGCCGCGCGAGCGCCGCTCGATCTGGCCTGTCTTGTGGATGCCGGGGACGGTGACGTTGACGCGGGCATAGTTCAGCGTCGCCGAGCGCTCGCCGTCGAAGACCTTGTTGGGATCGTCGGAGCGCTTGCGCGTGGTGGCGATGAAGATCGAGTGGTTGCCGGCGATTTCCGTCACCGGCACCGCCATCATGGCGCTGCCGAGCAGTTCCTCGGTTTGGCGGCCGCCGCAGCCGGCGAGCAGCGCGGCAAGGACAATGATGCAAATCGTCTTCAAGGGCACTTAAGCAATTCCACTCCGGCCTAACCAAAGGCCCATCCACCTCCGCCGCATCTCCCGGACAGCCGAAGTGCGGCGGAAGTAAGTCGCAGGCGCCGAAATGCGCTCAGCGCCGCTCGACTGCCATCGCACTGTTGCGCGAAAGCCAGAACGGCGGCAGGAAGGCCGGAATGTTGGAAAAGGGCAGCACTTCCGGCTTCAGCCTTATGCCGAGCACGTCGGTCATGAAGGCGCGGCGCGCCTCGATGCGGTGCCAGGCTTCGGGATAGCGCGCGGCGATCTCTTCGCGCAGCGCCTCGTCAGCCAGCGCGATGCCGTCCTCGATGTTGGTGGTGAAATAATCGGTGCCGGTCGCCGGGATGATGTCGACCTGCAAGGCCATGCCCGACTTCAATCTGATGTCGGAGCCGGAAAATATCGGCGAATGCATCCATTCGTCGATATGGATGAGATGGCCGGGATTGAGCGACACGCCAAAGAACGGAGCGCCAATGCGATCGTGCACCGCTTGCCACAACGCGCCGCCGGGAACGCCGATGCCGACCGTCTCGTACCAGTCGACGACGGCACAGAAATAGGGCGCGACCAGCTTCTCGACATAGTCCTGGATGCCCCTTGGAAGCTCGGCCGCGTCCTCGACCAGAAAACCGGCGCGGGCATTGAGCGAGCCCTGGATGCCATAGGCCATGGTGATCGGGTCGCCGCGCTTGATGATTTCGAGCCGCGGGCTCGGCAGGCCATAGGCCGCCCGCCTGCCGGCCGACAGCATCGGGTGGCAGCATTGCGGCAGGCCGTTGATACCCATCAGCCGCGCCGCCTGCAATTCGGTCATGCCGGGTTCGATGCCTTGCAGGACATTGCGCAGGCCTTGCGAGGAATAGGTCGCGGCGAATTCGAATGCGGCCAGCTGGTCGGCCTCGTTGATAGCGCGCAGGCCGTCGGCAGGGTTCATCAAAAGGTTCGCCGCGTTGACGATCACGCCCCCCGTTACAGCATTCCTATCGCCGGCAAGGCTGCGCAACGTGTCGGCGATGAAGGACGGCAGGTCGAGCGTCGTTTCGCCAAAACCCGCATCGCCGGGGCCGAACGGCTTCCAGCCGATGGCGCCGATGCGCTGGCGGGCTTTCAGGCCGCAATCGACGAGGATGTCGGCCAGCGCTTGCAAGCGGTCGCGCGGCTGCGCCGGCAGCGAAAACGTCTGGTAGAGCACGCGCTCGTACGGCCCGTCGCAGATCTCGGCATAGCCCCAGCCCTCATTGCCGACCAGCAGTTTCGGCGACTTGCCGGGAACGATGACCAGCAGCGTCTCCTCGAAGCGCGGATCGTAGCCGCAGAGGTAGGCGACATTGGCCGCATGTTCGCGGTCGCCATAGACGACGAAGACATCGAACCGGCCAAGTGCGACCAGCGCCGCGATACGGGCCTCATAGGTGGCGCGCGTAACCAGCGGCATCACCGTCGGCTCGCCGAACTCCGGCAGCGACACGGTTTTCCGGGCCACCGATGCGACAGGCATGAACAGACGCTCCTAACGGCCAACGAGGTTTTGGGAACACCCTTTCGGGTGACCGGACAATGGCTTCGCGAGGCCGGATATGCAATAGCGGGACCGAATTCGGCTAGCCTGTGGGGTGCTCTTGCCATGACCAGTTTCTCCTCTCGCGTCGCTGCCGCCGCTGCCGCGATCCGCGAGATCTTTCCGGAAACGCCGCTGCAGGAAAACGACTATCTGTCGAAGAAGACCGGCGCGCGGGTGCTGCTGAAGCGCGAGGACCTGACGCCGGTGCGCTCCTACAAGATCCGCGGCGCCTTCAACTTCTTCCGCAAGACGCTGGCCGCCGGCAACAATGCCGAGCTGTTTGTCTGCGCTTCGGCCGGCAATCATGCGCAGGGCTTTGCCTTCGTCTGCCGTCATTTCGGCAAAAAGGGCGTCGTCTTCATGCCGGTGACGACGCCGCAGCAGAAGATCGACAAGACGCGGCTGTTCGGCGGCGAATTCGTCGAGATCAGGCTGGTCGGCGATTTCTTCGACGACTGCTATCGCGCCGCACTCGAATTCACCGAAACTGCCGGCGCCCACATGGTGCCCCCGTTCGACCATAAGGACATCATCGAAGGACAAGCGACCGTCGCCTACGAGATATCAGGCCAGATGCCCGGGGCGCGCATGGCTGATATCGTCATGCTGCCCGTCGGCGGCGGTGGCCTGGCCGCCGGCGTCACCCATTATTTCGCCGACCAGCAGCGTGAAACACGCTTCGTCTTTTGCGAGCCGGCAGGCGCCCCGAGCCTGAGCGAGAGCCTCGCCGCCGGAAAGCGGGTAAAGCTCGCCAAGGTCGACAATTTCGTCGACGGCGCGGCGGTGGCCGAGATCGGCCGCGAGCCGCTGCGCCACCTCAGGGAGTTTGCCGCCGACGCAGTGCGGCTGATTCCGGAAAATCGGCTCTGCGCGACCATGATCGAAATGCTCAATGTCGAAGGCGTCGTGCTGGAGCCGGCCGGCGCGCTGGCGATCGACGCGCTGAAAGATTTTCCCAAAAAGGAAATCAGGGGCAAGACCATCGTTGCCGTGGTGTCCGGCGGCAATTTCGATTTCGAGCGGCTGCCGGATGTGAAGGAACGGGCGCTGCGCTTCGAGGGCTTGAAGAAATACTTCATCATCCGTTTTCCGCAGCGGCCCGGCGCGTTGCGCGATTTCCTCGAATTGCTTGGCCCCGACGACGACATCGCCCGCTTCGAATATCTGAAGAAATCGGCGCGCAATTTCGGTTCGGTTCTGATCGGCATCGAAACCAAGGACCGCCGCAATTTCGACCTGCTAAAGGCGAATTTCGACGCCGAGAGCGTCCACTATCAGGACATTACCGACAACGAGACGCTCGCCGGGTTCATCATATGAGCAGCAACGATCTTCCGAGCGCTCAGGGAAAGGTTTTTGTCGCGCTGTTTTCCGGCATCAACGTCGGCGGCAATCGCATCGTCAAAATGGTAGAACTCAGGTCATTCTTCGAGGAACTCGGTTTCTCAGATATCGCCACCTATGTGCAGAGCGGCAACGCCGTCTTCCGGTCGCCAGATGGCGATGCGGCGATGCTGACCAGGCGGTTGGAAGCGGAATTCGAAAAGAAATGGAGATTCCACTCGCGCATCATGGTGCGCGATCTCGGCTGGCTCGAGCGGCTGGCGGCGGAAAATCCCTATCCGGAAGTCGCGGGCGAGCCGACCAAGCTGCACGCCTATGCGCTGGAGCGCCAGCCGACCGCCGACGAGTTCGCCCGGCTGGCGGAAAAATGCACTGGGCCCGAACGCTTCGAGATCAAGGGCGACGTGCTTTACCTGCATGCGCCCGACGGGCTCGGCAAATCGGTCTTTGCCAATCTCATCCCGCGCGTTCTGAAGGTGCCCGGCACGGCGCGCAATTGGCGCACCGTGCTGATGCTGCTGGAGATGGCCAAGGCCGGCGGTTGATAGGTCGTCTACGCGGCCGGAGCGCGTTTCCAGTCGAATGCCAGCTCTTCGCGGAAGGCGAAGCGCTTGATGTGGTCGGCGACGACCGTTTCCAGGCGCTCGAGCGAGGCGGCCTCGTCGGTCGTCACCGCAATATGCAGCGCCGTCGGGTCGGCATCGAGAATAGTGCGGCCGAGCGTCAGATCGATGCTGCCGTGGTTCGGGTCGAATTCGACCGGGAATTTGTGCGCCCAATGTTTGCACAGCTGCTGCAGATAGCGGCTGGCATGTTCGGTGGCGACGTCGACATGGCTGGTCGGCATGAATGAATTCTCCTTGGGAATGCGGACGCGAAACCGAACCAGGGCCAGGCGATGTCCGCTCAAGATGGCGTGATCGGTTACCAGCTTCCGGTGTTCGGCATCGACGCCCAGGGCTCGGCCTTCGGCTTTGCCGGGCCTTTCTGCAACAGCTCGATCGAGATGCCGTCCGGCGATTTGACGAACGCCATGTTGCCGTCGCGCGGCGGCCGGTTGATGGTGACGCCATTGTCCATCAGCCGCTGGCAGGTGGCGTAGATGTCGTCGACCTCATAGGCGAGATGGCCGAAATTGCGGCCGCCCTTGTAGTCTTCCGGATCCCAATTGTAGGTCAGCTCGACCAGCGGCGCTTTCTCGCTGATGCCGCTTTGCTCGTCTTGGGGCGCGGCGAGGAAGATCAGCGTGTAGCGGCCCTGCTCGCTTTCGTGGCGGCGCACTTCCTTCAGGCCAAGCTTGTTGCAGTAGAAATCGAGCGAAGCATCGATGTCGGCGACGCGGACCATGGTATGCAGATAGCGCATGGATTTCCTCCGTATGTTGCGTTGCGGCGCAACATAGGGGCGGCCCGGCCAAAGGGCAATTGGCCACGCTTGCCGGCGCCGGCAAACGACAAATCCGCTATTCCTGTATGGAACCGTGAAAAAAGGCACGTCAGGTCTTGCACACACCGGAAGCCGCGGTGTTAATCTGGCGTCAAGAATCAGTTGCGGTGTTTCTTGAAAAAAGGGGGCGTTCTTATGGGGGAAAAGGCCTCTTTCATGGGGCGGGACGGGGCCGGTAGCGATGCGTTGAAGCGGGATGAGAGCGCCGATACGGCCGATCTCGTCGAAATCGCCGGCGCCATCAAATGGTTCGACGTGGCCAAGGGCTACGGTTTCATCCTTCCCGATGATGGTTCTTCGGGCGACATCCTCCTCCATGTGACATGCCTTCGAAAGGACGGTTTTCAGACCGCCCTGGAAGGCGCCCGCGTTGTCTGCCTGGTCAAGCAGGGCGAGCGCGGGCTGCAGGCTTTCCGCGTGCTCTCGATGGATGTCACCACGGCGGTGCATCCGGCAGAGCTGCAGGAGCAGCGCACCCATGTCGCGGTGACGCCGGAAAGCGGCCTCGAACGGGCGCTGGTGAAATGGTTCAACCGCACCAAGGGGTTCGGCTTTCTGACCCGGGGCGAGGGCACCGAGGACATTTTCGTCCACATGGAGACGCTGCGCCGCTACGGCATCACCGAACTCCGTCCGGGCCAGGTGGTGCTGGTCCGCTTCGGACGCGGCGACAAAGGCCTTATGGCTGCCGAAATTCACCCCGATATGGGTACCTTGCCGGTCTCGCATTAGTTCCGGCCGAGGATTTCATATGGCTCACAGGAACCGGCTGACGGCGGGCGCGCTCTGCGCCGGGATTTTCCTCATCGTCGCCACAAGCGCCTTCTTCTATTTTCAGCAACCGAGTTCGGCCGACGGCAAGGCGATGATCCTTCCGGTCGACCCGGCGCCGCTGGTCGCGGTGACGAAGGCCGGCGAGCGTTCTTTTTCCGTCGAAATCGCCGACACGCCCGCCGAGCGCGAGGCCGGCCTGATGTTCCGCCGCCACATGGCCGACAATCACGGAATGCTGTTCGTCTTCGGTGCGCCGCAGGATGTGAGTTTCTGGATGAAGAACACGCCGCTGCGGCTCGACCTGATCTTCGTCGGCCAGGACGGCCGGATCCGGGCGATCAAGCAAGGCGAGCCGCAGTCGGAGGCGATCATCTCGCCGGACGAACCGGTGCGCTTCGTGCTCGAGCTCAAGGCAGGAACCGCCGCCAAAAAGGGCATCAAGGACGGCGACCTGCTGCGCCATCCGGCCATCGGCACGGCGGCGGGGCCAGCCATGCCGCCGCCCGACAAGGGCGATGCGCCGAATGTCGATTCCGACTGAACGGGCAGGATCTTCGGCCGATGCAGTTCTTCTCCCATGACGGTTTCGAGCTTGCTTTCCTTGACCGCCAGCCAGCATCGGGGCAGGGCGATCCGGTGCTGATGATCCACGGCTTTGCGTCGAGCCACTACGTCAACTGGGTGTCGCCCGGCTGGTTCAAGACGCTGAACGATGCCGGCTACCGTGCGATCGCCTTCGACAATCGCGGCCATGGCTCGTCGTCGAAAAGCTATGACGAAGCAGACTACACGCCGGCAAAAATGGCGTCCGACGCGGCAGCGCTTTTGAACCATCTCGGCATCGAACGCGCCCATGTCATGGGTTATTCGATGGGCGCGCGCATATCGGCCTTCCTGGCGCTCTCCGAGCCGGACAAGGTGGCGACGCTGGTCTTCGGCGGTCTCGGCATCGGCATGGTCGACGGCGTCGGCGACTGGGATCCGATAGCCGACGCCCTCTTGGCCGAGGATCCCGCAGGCACCAGCGACCCGCGCGGCCGCTCGTTCCGCGCCTTCGCCGACCAGACCCGCAGCGATCGCCGGGCGCTCGCCGCCTGCATCGCCACCTCACGCGAATTGCTGAGCGAGGCCGACATTGCCCGCATTGCCCAGCCGACCTTGATTGCGGTGGGAACCAAGGACGACATCGGCGGCTCGCCGGATGAACTCGCTGCCTTGATGCCGAACGCCAGGGCATTTCATATCGAAGGCCGCGACCACATGCTGGCGGTCGGCGACAAATCCTTCAAGCAGCGTGTGCTGGAGTTTTATGCAGAGCATCCACTTTGATGGATGGCTCCCAAAAGCGGCCATCGGGCCTGAAGCTGGGTTCTTAGCGGTTTTGCAACGATACAGCAGTAAATAAGCGCGACGTGTGGATCGGTTCAAACCCGCCACGCGCTGAACGAGGGCAGGGGGGGTACGATGGCACAATGGGGAAGAAGCGACGCCGCTTTGCCGGGCGTCGTTGCGAAAAGCAGGTTCGGCGAATGGTCCGTTGTTCTAGCGGTGGCCGCATTGGCGACAGGGGCGATTGCGATCACCGCGTTGATAGCAATGCCGAGCGACGCCTCCCCACTGCTCCAGAACAGTGCGACGGGCTTCTTCGCTGCGGTATTTTTTATGGCCGGCCCTTTGGCACATCTTATCGGCGTGGTCTTCGGCTTGATGGCCGTGGGGCGCCCAGACGACAATCGTGTGCTCGGCCTGGCTGGCATCGTGGTCAATGGCGCGTCGCTTGCGGCCGGGGGGTTCATGCTGTGGGCAATGGCATCGACTTTTGGCGCATTCACCTGATCTCGACAAGCCTCCGGCAGGCAAGCGACCGACGCGACCCCTCAGCTTCAAATCTGCGCGAGTTGCCATGGTCGATCTTGTCGTCACCTATCTGGAGATGACCGAGCCGCCGTCCAGCGGCGGCTTTGCCGCACCCGCACCGGGCGCGGCGGTGATGCGCGAAACGCTTGGCGTCGCTGATTACATCAGCCTCTACCGCGCCGTTGGCGAGCCTGTGCAATGGGATCAGCGGCTGCGCATGCCCTTGGGCGACCTTGAGCGCCTTCTCGCCAGCCCGTCGACGCATATCCATGTCCTGCGCGTCGATGGCGAAGCAGCCGGCCTGTGCGAATTCACGGGCGTCGGCCAGCCGGTTGTCGAATTGGCCCATTTCGGGGTCGTTCCGGCTCTTCAGGGCCGCAAGCTTGGGCCATACCTGCTCGACCGGGCGCTGCGCGCCGTCTGGTCGCATGAACCTGAAAGGGTCTGGCTGCACACCGACACTCACGATCATCCGGGCGCGCGATCTGTCTACGGGCGAGCCGGTTTCAAGGCCTATGCGCAGCGCATGGAGACGTTTCCGGATTAGGATTTGTCTGAGCTGAGGTTATCGCCAAGCGCCCTGAGCGAGCGCGCCATGTTTTGCCGGGCCTGGGTTTCGAAGCGCCGGCGGAATTCCTCGCTATGGAAGATATGCGGACGCGCGAGGAAGCCCTTTAGGACAGCGGCACGGCCGGCCCGCCACATCGGCTCATCGACCCACTGATATTCGCGGCGAACCGCCTGTTCGTAAGCGTCGAACACGTCAGGCGCAGCACCCAGGATCGCCAGGTCCATGTCGAGGAACAGCGCCGCGTCACGAACGGAATGCTGGTCGCCAAGGGACGGCAATTCGTGGCCGGCGGTGGCAGTGATCATCGCCGCGATGCGACGGATGCGTTGTGCATCGGCGCGGCCGGCGAGCTTTGTCTCGGCAAGTGCGGCACTCCTCGCCTCATTGTCCTTGGCGCGGCCGTCGTAGATCGCGTCGTGGAACCAGATCGCCGCTTCGACTGCTTCAGGATCATGCAGCAATGCCTTGTAATCGTTGGCTAGCGCCAGCATCGCCTCGATGTGGCCAAGGTCGTGGTAGTGGCGATCCGCGGCGTCATACAGCGCGGAAAGCTCGCGCTTCAGCGTCTCGTCCATCAAGGTTGCGTTTTCCATGGCTGCTTGAAATTCCGCCAACCAAATCCATTTGACGAAGCACTAAGGAAAATTGAGTTCACCCGTGCTATGATCTGGCTTATAGGTGCGGCCGGAGAATAGGCAAGCCGCCAAGCCGAGACATTGGATGGCCTGAGACATTGGATGGCCGGAGACATCAGATGAACAGCGTTACGATTTCCCGTCCCACCAGGGTGCAGCCGGTAGATCCGATCTGGCGTTCGATCCGCGATGAAGCAATGGAAGCGGTCAACCGCGATCCGCTGCTGGCGGCGTTCCTCTATTCGACCATCCTCAATCAGGAAAACCTGGAAGAAGCGGTTATCCACCGGCTGGCCGAGCGCCTCGCCCACCAGGACATCGGCTCCGACCTCATCCGCCAGACATTCAAGGCGATGGCGGCCGACGACAAGGACTGGTCGACGACGGTGCGCGTCGACATCCAGGCCTATTACGACCGCGATCCGGCCTGCGACCGCTTCATCATGCCGGTGCTCTACTTCAAGGGTTTTCATGCCATCCAGACGCACCGGCTGGCGCATTGGCTGTGGAACCAGGGCCGCCAGGATTTCGCGCTGTATTTGCAGAGCCGATCGTCCTCGGTGTTCCAGACCGACATCAATCCGGCCGCCCGCATCGGCAAGGGCATCTTCCTCGACCACGCCACCGGCCTCGTCGTCGGCCAGACAGCGGTGATCGAGGACGACGTGTCGATCCTGCACGGCGTCACGCTGGGCGGCACCGGCAAGGCCGGTGGCGACCGCCATCCCAAGATCCGCTACGGCGTGCTGATCGGCGCCGGCGCCAAGATCCTCGGCAACATCGAGATCGGCCATTGCTCGAAGATCGCGGCCGGCTCGGTGGTGCTGTCGCCGGTGCCGCACAACAAGACGGTTGCCGGCGTGCCGGCCCGCGTCGTCGGCGAGACCGGCTGCGACCAGCCTTCGCGGCAGATGGACCAGCTGTTGCCGTCGCAGACGATGGACCACGTCGTCAGCTTCGACATCTGAGTGCTCGGGCAGGGGCTGAATTCCTGCCCCCTATGCCGGCTTGCCTTTACATGGCCATTGTCGACGTGCCAGAAGCGCGCTCACCAATGCATGTCGCCCAAAAGTGCCCAGCGGTTTTGGGATAGCGACATGCATGAAGCAAGATTTAAAGCGCGTCGCATCGATCTCTTCAGACGCGACGCACTTGAGCAAGCGACGATCGGAGAAGACTGTTGAAGCCGGACGAAGTCAGAAAGCTGGACGCCTATTTCAAGCGCACCTTCCAGAACCCCAAACTCGAAGTGAAGGCGCGGCCGCGCAAGGAAGATTCGGCCGAGGTCTATGTCGGCGACGAGTTCCTCGGCATCGTCTTCAAGGACGAGGACGACGGCGACTATAATTTCTCGATGGCGATCCTCGACATCGATCTGGCCTGAGCCGGGAGTTTGGTGCTGGCCGGACCTGCTTGTTGCAGGCGGGACCGCCTGATGGCGGAGCGCAGACGTCGGAGACTGGCTGGAGCATCCCTCCCTTCGTCATCCCAGGGCGGAGCAAGGAGCGAAGCGACGCGGCGCAGACCCTGGGATCCATGCCGTTACCTCGCGGCAGTGCTCCACTCTGACCAGAATCGAATGCTTCTTGGCACCGGCTGGGCGTCCTCTACCAACCAGTCCCGCGAAACAGTTCGAACCACTCTGGATTGGTCTTCTCGATCAGCTCGATCTTCCACCGGCGTGGCCAGCGCTTCAGCGACTTCTCGCGCTGGATGGCGTCGCGAATGTCGAAATGTTCCTCGTACCAGACCAGACGCTGTACGCCGTAGCGGCTGGTGAAGCGCGAGCCTTCGCCAGATTTGTGCTCCGGCATGCGGCGGCCGAGGTCGTTGGTGACACCGATGTAGATCGTGCCGCGCTTCTGGCTTGCAGTCATGTAGGCATAGCCCGTCATGGCTGAAGGGTAGTAGGCATTGTTGCGGATGCAAGCACCGTTCTGAGCCGCTGCATTCTTCGACTGGCGTAACGGCATGGATCCTAGGGTCTCCGCGACGTCGCTTCGCTCCTGCTCCGCCCTAGGATGACGAAGGCGTGGTGGGCCTACAGCCAATCGCAAACCCTGGAGATTGGTAGCCCGATTGGCGGGGCTCCAGCCCACAGCCCTTCAGGGTCGGTCGAAGGATCAAGCCCTACCGCCCTGTCTTCAGCATACGTGCCGCCTCGCCAGAAATCGCTGCTTCGAGCGCCTGCCAGTCGCCCAGGAATTCCCGGGGGAAGCGGTAGGTGAGGCTGAGATCATCGCCGACCAGGATGTCGCGTTCGCAGGGCGCCAGCGACTCGTCCGCGCTCGGGCCGCTCAGGCAGCGGGCAACGAACGGATCCTTGCCGGGGCGGTTTGCGACCGCCAGCACTTCGTTGAGATAGCCTGATTTTTCGCTGAAAGCGTAAAGTGTGGTGCCGCCAGGGCCGGGCGTACCCGGCTTGGCGATCAGCGCGCTGTAGATCGGCGCAAAGCGGCCGCTCATGTCGCGCGACATCATCTGCGGCTCGAACGACAGGAAAATGATGTCCTTGCTGGGTGCGGTGTGGTTGAAGTCGTTGCGGGCAGCCTCGCTGTAGCCGTTCATCTCGGGATAGCGCAGATAGAGGTCGAGCCGCGAGGCGATGCCGTCGCGCCGGGCCTGGGCAAAGCGGATGACATTGGCCGGCACGGCGATGATGTTGTTGCCGATGACGACCTCGTGGACCGTGGTGTCGTCGGTGTACCCGGCCATGGCGATCGAGCGGCCGAACCATTTGCCGCCAAGGCTGATCGCCACCGAAAGCAGCGCCAGCGTCGCGAATGCATAAAACACCCGCTTCATCAGCGTCGAATCGACGACGCTGAGTTGCGGGCCCTCTGTGGCGGCTGCCTGCTTCATCGCGATCCTCGTTTGCCGTCCCATCGGTGTGCCTGAACGGCACATCTCGGCGCGGCACGGCTCTTGCTACGCAGCTTTTGCAGGCGACTGTGCGATTTCATGGTAAACGGAGGGTAAAGATGAGCCCGGTCGAACAAATCATATTCAGTTTTATGGCTGGGCTGACGGCTTGCGGCCTGGCCGGATCGGCGATGGAAGTGGTCGCCGGCCGCAAGCTTGCCTTCGTCCAGCCCTATGTATCGTCGAAGCACATGCTGCGCTCGCTCGCCGCGACGGCTTGCGCCGGGCCGCTGATGTTCGTCAACGAGGCGCTGGACGCCTGGCGCGAGCGTCGCATCTCGGTGCTGAGGCTGATCTTCTGCGGCTGTACGGCGACCATCTGGGCGCTGGCGCTGGGCATGGTGGTGATCGCCATTGCGTCCTGGGCGGCTTCGCTTCTAGGGTCTGGCAGCTTGTCGGTGTGAGACGATCTGGAGACAGCAATGCCGATCTACGCGATTGACGGAAAAGCGCCCGCCTTCGAGGACGCCGACAGCAACTGGATCGCGCCCGATGCCACGCTGATCGGCAATATCAGGATTGGCCGCAATGCCGGCTTCTGGTTCGGCGTCGTTATCCGCGGCGACGACGAGCCGATCGTCGTCGGCACCGACACAAACGTGCAGGAGCACACAATCATGCACACCGACGCCGGCTTTCCGCTGACCGTCGGCCAGGGCTGCACGATCGGCCACCGTGCCTTGCTGCATGGCTGCACGATCGGCGACAACAGCCTGATCGGCATGGGCGCCATCGTTCTGAACGGTGCGAAGATCGGCAACAACTCGCTGGTCGGGGCTGGTGCACTGGTCACCGAAGGCAAGCAATTCCCCGACAATTCGCTAATCGTCGGCTCGCCCGCGCGCGTCGTCAGGACGCTCGACGAGACAGCAATCGCGAGGCTACGCGCCTCGGCCGCGCATTATGTCGCCAATGGGAGGCGGTTCAGGGCGGGGCTGAAGAAGGTCTAGCGCCAGGCAGTGAAGGCCGCCTATCGCAAGCCCAGAAATGGTGGAGCCGGCCCGGGGACGGGGCCGGCTCCTAAACCCGGTCGTTGGGGACGGGGAGGGTGGGGACTCGACCGGGTTTCTCCTAAAGCGCGAAGTCATGCGACGCACTTAACCTCTGTTTTATGCATGTCGTTATCCCAAAACCGCTACGCACTTTTGGGCGACATGCATTGGCGTCCTCAGCGGACGCTGGCGACCGCGTCGGAGCGGCCGTCGTTGATCGTTACCCAGGCGCCGGAATTGCGGTCGGACTGGCGCTTCAGGTAGGTGTAACTGGTCTTGGTCCAGGACAGCACCTTGGGCTGGAGATTGTCGAGGATGAACTCTCCAAGGCTGGTGCGCACGGTCAGCACCGCATGGCCGTCGCCGTTGCGCTGGCGCACCACCGTCATCAGCAGATCGCCGGCCGGCACGCCCATGCTCATCAGTTCGCGGCGCTTTTCCAGCGCATAGTCCTCGCAGTCGCCGAAGCCTTTGGGAAACGACCAGACTTCTTCCTTGCCCCACATTTCCATGTCGGTGCGCGGCGCGACCCTGCTGTTGACCGAATTGTTGATCTTGACGATCGTTGCCCACAGCTTGCGGGTGAGTTCGACCGGTGCCCGGTTCGGCGTCCTCTGATTGCATTCCTGCGGAATCTGCTGGCACAATTCGTAGTGACCGACCGGCTGCGTGGTACGGCCGCCGGTATGCATGAACGCCGGCTCCGCCGCGCTTGCAATCCCCCAGCCGAAAAGCTGCATCGCTATTGCCGCCAGCAACAGCTTGCCCCTCATCCTTTTCATTATTCAGTCTCCCCGTTTGAGGAGACAATGACACGGCTGGATTTATTTGACGCAAAAGCGCGAAGTAGACATTAAGTAAAACGCCAATAGAATAAACATAAAATTTGATGCAATTGAGTATAGAATTATTTAAGGATTCTAGCCGGGTGTATTCCTATGCTTCGTCGCACCGTTCGAACAGCTAGGATGGCGATCCTTCGCGATGGTGCTAAAACTTCCGCGTCAGCCGCGCGGCGAGCTGAATTCGGTGTCGAGCGTTTCCGGCCGCTGGACGACGGCGAACTCGATGGCGACGCCATCTTCGAAATGGCGCACCACCTGGCCGCGCATGGTGCCCAGCGTCACCTGGACGCCGATGGCCGGCTTGACGTCGATCTCGATCGCGGCGCCCGACAGCGACAGATCGATGATGCGGCACTGGTACTGCCGTCCGTCAGCAAGTTGCAGCACGCTCGTCGGGTTGCGCGGTGCCACGCGTTCATGGCGGCGGTCTTCCGGCAGGTCGAGCTCGTGCTTGTTGGCAAGCCAGGTCAGTTGCGCGGCGAGCTTGTCCCGCTTGCGTTCCGACGCGATGACGGTCATCGCAAAGCCATCCTGCAAAGTGCGGGTGATGACGCCCTCGATGCGGCCGATGTGATCGATGTAGGCAATGACCTTTTCACCCGGCAGGCCGGCGCGCTCGGTGCGCAGTGCGACGTTGCCGGGCGACATGTCGACCACCTGGCAGGGATGTTCGGTGCGGTCTTCCAGCATGAAGCGTCCGTAAATCTTCACGCGGACGCGCTGAAAGTTACGCCTTTCAGCTTGGGACGGCGCATGGTCGACCGCCGCTGACCTCATGACTGCCATACCCCGTTCGGCATTCCGCGCATGGATGCGGGGAATTTCAGCGGAAAACTACAACAAAGCAGGTTAACAAAGGGGAAAGCCCGGCACTGTTGCTTTAAGCTTTGGCATCATTCTTCGCGTCCGCCGTCGAAGACGACCAGGTGACGGATGCGACGGGCCTGGCCGAGCGCCGAAATCGTCTCGGGCGGGTCGAATTCCGATGGGGCGAGCGAGGGAACTTCGATCGCCGGGCGGTTCTTCAGGAACATCGGCTCCTTGTCGGGATCGACGACACGGATCGAATCGATCAACGCGTCGAGAACCGGGTCGGCGCCCAGCCAGAAGGGCTTTTCAACGGCGCTTATCACGCCGAGGCAACGCGGACTCTCGACACCGCCGTCGAGCGGCAGTGCGAGCAGCTCGAACCTGTTGGAACGGCCATTGCGGCTGAAACCCTCATAGGTGATGAGCACCACCGATTTCAGGTCGAAGACGCCATCGGTCAGCTTCGAAATCAGCCGCTGGTCCTTCTCGCGCCACAGCGAAGGGAATGAAAACCCCTTGAGTTCGCGGCCATAGGCCGCGCAGAGCCTGGTGCCGGCGAGCCGGAACACCGCTTCGCCGCGCGTGTCCTTTTCCAGGATGAACGTGTCGGCCAGCAGCGACTTGATGTCGGCCGGTTCGACTTCCGAGCGTTTCGGGGCAGGGCGTCCGTCACGCAATCGGTTCCAATAATGGAACAGCGTGATCGATCCGGTCTGGTTCATGCTAATGCTGCTCCGCGCATTCTGTCTTCTGATGTCCCATCGGTGAACAGAAGGGCGCCCTCCGAAGACCTACATGCGTTGCGGAGCAGGATGCGTGCCAGCATCGTTAATACTTGTTCACGGGTCGGGGCGGTTAAGGTTAACAACTGGTTTACGTTGCGCGCCGGCCAGGCCTGTGGCACACCAAAACCACTCCAGAAGCGGTCGTTTTGCGACGATCGGCAGCACTTCAGTCAAGAGTTCAGGGGGAGCAAGGGGGCTCGACCAGCCGTTCAAGGGAAACCTTGGACGGCTTCTTTTTTGATTCGGAGCTGCTGATTCGCCGTTTGTGATTCGGTTGGCCGTGATCTACATGCTCGCGAAGTCCAATCCAGCGACTGAGTGCAAGCCATATGAGCGACCCAGAAAGCCCACCGGAGATCGAGCAGGGCGAGAGTGGGCCTGCCGCCCGCGAACCGGAGCAACGCCGTGAACCGGTGTTCAACCTGCCGCCCGTGGTGCTGGCGGTGATCGGCATCTGCGTCGCCGTCCATCTGATCCGGGTCTATTGGCTGACCGACGACCAGGACTTCGAATTGCTTGTCCGGGCAGCCTTTGTGCCGATCCGCTATTCCGGCCGCTTCGACCTGGATTTCTTCGCGTTTTCAAGCCCTTTTACCTATGCCTTTCTGCATGGCGGTTTTGCCCATCTTGCCATCAACATGGTGTGGCTCGCGGCCTTCGGCTCACCGCTGGCCAACCGCTTCGGCGCGTTGCGCTTCAGCCTGTTCTTCGCCGCGACCGGACTGGCGGCGGTGGCGCTGTTCTGGGCCATGCATCCGCTTGGCGAAGCGCCGCTGGTCGGCGCCTCCGGCGCGATTTCCGGCATGATGGGTGCGGCGGCGCGCTATGGCTTCCGCATCGACCGCTCGTCGGGCAAGGCCGCCTTCGCCGGCCAGCCTTTGCCGATGGCGGCGGTGCTGCGCTCGCGCGGCGTCGTCACCTTTCTCGCCATGTGGATGGTGATCAACCTGGCGACCGGCCTCTTCGGCCTGGCGCCCGGCATTGACGGCCAGATCGCCTGGGAAGCCCATATTGGCGGCTTTCTTGCCGGCTTCTTCGGCCTGCGGTTCTTCGATCGGCGAGAGCAGGCGCTCCAACAGGCGGACGAGCCGGACACCTGAGACCTCCGCACTTGAAATGAAACCGATCGCGGCGCACCATGTTCATACTAGGGAAAGCCGGCCAAGGCAGGAGCCGGCAGGAAATGCAGAGGAGGACGTCATGACTGTTAAGGCAATTCTCGAGGCAAAAGGCCACGACGTGGTGACGCTCGGGCCCAACGAAAAGCTCAGCGAAGCCATCCGCATGCTTTCCGAACACAGGATCGGCGCGCTGGTCATCACCAACGGCGATCACAAGATCGTCGGCATTCTTTCCGAGCGCGATGTGGTGCGGGTTCTCGCCAAGGAGGGGGCGGCGGCGCTCGACCTTGCCATCCGCTCGGCGATGACGCCCAAGGTGAAGATCTGCAATGAGAACCACACCGTCAACGAGGTCATGGAGATCATGACCAAGGGCCGCTTCCGCCATCTGCCGGTGGAAAAGAACGGGCTGCTCGACGGCATCGTGTCGATCGGCGACGTGGTCAAGCGGCGCATCGAGGATGTCGAGCGCGAGGCCGAGGAAATCAGGGCCTATATCGCCACGGCATAGGTGAGGGCGGCCGGGTTGCCGGCCATTGAATTTTTTCAAGCTGCTATAGCAGTCCATCGCGGCAGGTGCGGGCCTGTGCCGCGTCGGCGCCCGCGGCTTTGCGCTTGTCTCTCTTGGCGGTTTGCACTAGCGAAGTTGCACATCAAAATATGCGTTCTCGCATATCCGCAATTCCACTATGCAGGCCACTATGACCCTCATCGATACCCGCACGCCCGACGCCAAGCGCCTGGTTCCCAGCGCCACCGGCGACTGGGAGATCATCATCGGCCTCGAGGTCCATGCGCAGGTGACCTCGCAGGCAAAGCTGTTTTCCGGCGCCTCGACCATTTTCGGCGCCGCGCCCAATGCCAATGTCAGCCTGGTCGACGCGGCGATGCCCGGCATGCTGCCGGTCATCAACGAGGAATGCGTCAAGCAGGCGATCCGTACCGGGTTGGGCCTGAAGGCTGAGATCAACCACAAATCGGTCTTCGACAGGAAAAACTATTTCTATCCCGATCTGCCGCAGGGCTACCAGATCTCGCAGTTCAAGCAGCCGATCGTCGGCGAGGGCAAGGTGATCGTCTCGGTCGGCCCGGATCGGCAGGGCGAATTCGAGGACATCGAGGTCGGCATCGAGCGCCTGCACCTGGAGCAGGATGCCGGCAAGTCGATGCACGACCAGCATGCGACGATGTCCTATGTCGATCTCAATCGCTCCGGCGTGGCGCTGATGGAGATCGTCTCGAAGCCCGATATGCGCTCCGCCGATGAAGCCAAGGCCTATGTCACCAAGCTGCGCACCATCGTGCGCTATCTCGGCACGTGCGACGGCAATATGGACGAAGGCTCGTTGCGGGCCGACGTCAACGTCTCGGTGCGCCGGCCCGGCGGCGAATTCGGCACGCGCTGCGAGATCAAGAACGTCAACTCGATCCGCTTCATCGGCCAGGCCATCGACTATGAAGCACGCCGCCAGATTGCCATCCTCGAGGACGGCGGCAGGATCGAGCAGGAAACACGGCTGTTCGACCCCAACAAGGGTGAGACACGCTCGATGCGCTCCAAGGAAGAAGCGCATGACTACCGCTATTTCCCGGATCCCGATCTTCTGCCGCTGGAATTCGACCAGGCCTATGTCGATGAGTTGGCAAAGGACCTGCCGGAACTTCCCGACGCCAAGAAGGCGCGGCTGATCTCGTCGCTTGGCCTGTCGACCTACGATGCCTCGATCCTGGTATCGGAAAAGGCGGTCGCCGATTATTTCGAGAAGGTGGCGGCCGGGCGCGACGGCAAGCTCGCCGCCAACTGGGTCATCAACGACCTCCTGGGAGCCTTGAACAAGGCCGGCAAGGATATTGAAAACGCTCCTGTTTCGCCCGACCAGCTTGGTGCGGTCATCGACCTGATCAAGGAAGGCACCATCTCCGGCAAGATCGCCAAGGATCTGTTCGAGATCGTCTGGAACGAGGGCGGCGATCCGCGTCAGCTGGTCGAAAGCCGTGGCATGAAGCAGGTCACCGATACCGGCGCCATCGAAAAGGCGGTCGACGAGGTGATCGCGGCCAACCCGGACAAGGTCGAGCAGGCGCGCGCCAAGCCGACCATGGCCGGCTGGTTCGTCGGCCAGGTGATGAAGGCGACCGGCGGCAAGGCCAATCCGCAGGCGGTCAACGAGCTGGTCAAGGCCAAGCTCGGGATCGAGTAGGATGTTCGTCCGCACCGCCGGCGAGCGCGATCTGGCGGCGGTGCGCGCATTGCTGATCGAGACATGGCATGCCACCTATGACGCCATCTACGGCGCGGCGCGGGTTACCGAAATCACCGATGAATGGCATTCGATCGCCGCGCTCAAAGCACGGCTGACGCGGCCGAACTCGGAGTTCCTGGTCGCCGACGACGGCAAAAGCATCGGCGGCATGGCTTTCGCCGCCGCCACCACGGATGCCAGGATCGTCATGCTGAACCAGCTTTACGTGCATCCGGCCTGGCACAGGCAAGGCATCGGCCAGGCGCTGCTGGACGAGATCGAGGCCAGCTTTCCGGAGGCCCGAACGCTACGCGTCGAGGTCAAGGAAGCAAATGCCCCGGCCATCGCCTTCTACCGCTCGAGAGGGTTCTTGCCCGCCGGCAACACGGCCGATTGCGGCGGCGCCACAGGGTTGCCGGCGCTGGTTTTGGAGAAGGCGATCGGCTAGCTCGTTCGCCTGACGCTCAGTTGCGTTTCACAGGCAGGTTGGAGCAGCCGGCAGCGAGAAACTCGCACGGCAGGCTGCCGCCGCCGCCCGATGTGTGCGGGGGCGTAGCGGCTTCGATTTTTTCGACCTCGTAATATTTCGAGGTGACACCCCATTTTTTGACGCCTTGGCACGTCGAGCGTACGCCAACCTCCGTCGCCTTCGCCGCCGTCTTGTAATAGGTGGTGATCCGGCAGGATTGGCTGACCGGCAGCGCGTTCGCCGGGCTCGTGACCGGCGGCACGAGGTTCGGGAAAGCAAGCAGCGAGATTGCCGCAATGATCCGGGCGGCGGGCATGGTGTGGCGAAGGTGCAGCATCGTTTGTCTCCATCGATGGCGCCGCTCGCTCGTGGCGAGCGGCGCGTTTGTTCCCGCAAGATCAGGCCATGAAGCAGGCGCTGCCGCATCTGCCGCGCGGGGGATAGCGGCAGCGGTCCGAACCGCCGCCGTCATCCGCGAGTGGCCGCGTCAGGGCGTTTTCGGCTTGATGAGCTTCTTTATCGGAACAGCGACTTTTGGTGGCCGGACCGTACTGGCTCCACCGTCGACGGCCAGCCCGCCGCTGTTGAGATAGCGCACCGTATAGTGCAGCTCGTAGCCCGGAACTCTGATCCATGTAGGCTTGTGATTGAACTGGTCAGGAGGCCTCGAATACCACTTCGGGATCTGCATGATCTTGGAACCGGCACCGAATCCCGCACTCTTGGCCGCTACCGCGAAGGCGCTGTCTCTGGGATCGTTCGGCGGCTGGTCGACATTGCCGATGACGACCAGCGAATCGTATTTTCGCGCGTCGAGCCTGAGTGCGGGAAGGTTCAGCACAGCCACGTCGCCTTCGCGCATCGTCAGCGCCTTCTGAAGGCCGCCCTCATTGGCGTAGACGTTGAGATTAATGGCCTCGGATTCCGCATAGACCACATTGTTGTGGAAGTCGCGGGCCGCCAGGCGCGTCAGGCTGTCGAAGGTCACTTCAACCGTCGGCTTGGCTATGGCGTCCGTCACAATCAGGTTGCGCCGCGGCACCGTCCAGAAGATGAGATCGTCGCCGGTGGCTTGCGTTCCGGCATCGGACCCGTCGATTGCCGAGCATTTCGAATTCGGAACCGGCGTCGTCACCGGCAGGGGTGCCGAAAACGAGCTGCGTACCTGCGCATCGATGTAGTTGCCGATGTTGAAAACATCTTCGAGGATGTTGCCGCCTTCGAAGCTCGCGGGGCCGGGTTGCGAGCGGATGATGACCTGGCTGGAATCGGTCTGCCAGCGGCCGCAGAAGACGTTGACGTCTATGGGAATGCCGATGTGACGATCGGACGTCACCGGGATCGAGACCTTGATGGTCAGGATATAGGGAACTTTGACAAACCAGCTGTTCGGCTGGTTCAGCATCTGCGTCGCAAAGCGCGACGGCCGCCATTGCTTCAGCGATTCGATCGATGCGCGCGATGATCGTCCCTGGGCGGCTAGCTGTGCGTTGGTGGCGTCGACCTTGGCTTGCGCCAGGTTGCGGACGGTGTTGGTGATCAGGAACACGCCGAGTTCGGCTTTGCAGGGCTTGTTCGATTGTGCGGGGTTGCAGGGGGCAAGTGCCGCATTGGGAACCGGCGGCCCCGAAGGCGGCGGCTGGGCGGCCGCGGTGGCCGCCATCAGGCCGAAGAACAGCATCGTGCAGGTTTTCAACATGGTATCCTCGCTTTGTCGGTTGGAAACCACCCTCCGGCTAGACAACAGCATTTCTTCGATAGCGGTTCATCGCCCGCACGGGGGATGAACCGCGAAACATCGAGCGGGACCAGCGACGTCGAGCCGCCGTCCTTTCGGATTGGATGCCTACTGCTTCACGGCGCCCTTGGTCGTCGCCTTCGGCGCTACGACCTTCGGCTTGGGGGTTTTCGGGCCTGGATCGCTTACCAACGCGGCCGTGCACGAGCATTTGCCCGAACCGCAATTCAGGTCGCCCTTGCACATTTTCGAATGCCGCATGTCGGTGCAGTCGGCGGTCCCGGAGCAGGAGCAACTGCCTTGCCCGATCGTACCGGACTGACATTTGAAGCTCCATGCCGGATCGGCGGCAACGCCGGCCACAGCGAGCGATAAGACAAAAAGCGTTGTCGAGATGAGATTGCGCATGAATACCTCCCGGTTCTATCGAGCGATGGAACCACGGAGCAGCAACGCCTTCATCTCCCGCGCGGGAGATGAATTCGCAAACCGGTGACGATCGTCAATGTTGTCCCTTCAGCACGACGAGATAACCGCGTTCGACGCGAAGCCGGAACGCGATCTGCCCTGCGGTGCCGGGATCCTTGGAAACCTTGTCGATGACATAGCCGCTGGGATGCGAGCCAAGCCATTCTTCCGGTTTGTCGGTGGTTTCGAATGGCTTTTGCAACCGGGCCAGGAAGCCGACTTCGCCTTGATAGTCGAAAGCCACGGCCCAGTCCGCATCCTTTCGCTCGTCGATGAAGTTGGCGAGCGGCGTCAGGTCATAGCGTTTGAACGCGGTTGCCGATGCCACCGCATGGCCGATGCCGAAAATGACAAGCATGACGACGGCCGAGCTTTTCAGCCTGGCGAGCGGGATCTCCGCCATGAAATACCCGAACAGGATGGTCACCAACGGCAACATCGGCACGACATAGTGAGGCTGCTTGCCGGATATCGCGCTGAACGCCAGCAACACGGCAACGAACGAGAACGACAGTAGGCGCAAGGCCCGCAGATCGGGCGACTTCGTCTCGATCAGGCTGCGTATCCGCGTGCGCAGCTTCAATCGCCATACCTCAGGTATAAAAATCCACGGTATGAACATGACCGGCAGCAGCAGCAGATAGAAATAGAACGGCCGGCCGTGCGAATTGCGCAAATTGCCGGTGACGCGCCCCGCCGATTGGTTCCAGACCAGATCGTAGACGAAACTGCCCTTTGTCAGGATGGTCGCCGGCACCAGCCAAATCGCCACCGGAATTAGCGCGGCGAGCACTGCCAGGCCCACTCCAGCGAGGAAGTTCGGTGTCGCCAGTCCCGCCCGCCGGTCGCGCCAGAACGGGTAGAACAGGATGGGCGCGCCGATATGGATGAGCACCACCGGGCCTTTCGTCAGCACGCCCATGCCGATGAACAGCCCGGCCAGAACGGCGTGCCAGCGGTCGCCGCTCCGGGCAAAGGCAATCAACGACAACAGCGCGGCGAGCACAAAGACCGTCAGCAACAGGTCGAACAGGATCAGCGTCGACGAACACGCTGCTTCCGGCGACCAGCCAGGGGACGCGCCGTGCGATGTCGTCGCGGCCGGGAAACAGGGTCCTTGCCAAAGCCGTCGTCAGCCAGATGACGAGCGAGGAGGCGGCGAAGATGACCAGCATTGCCGCCGGCCGGCTGGCGCCGAAAACGGTCCAGACAAGGTCGATAAGCCAAAACAGCAGCGGCGGCTTCTGCAGATAGGGCGCGAAATTCATCGTCGGGACGAAGATCTGTCCGCTCAGATACATTTCCCAGGTGACGCTGAGATATCGCGTTTCGTCGACGGGCAGCAGTGGCCGGAAAGCGACCGCGATGACGATCAGCCCAAGCAGGAAGAGGTAGGGGAGCAGCCGCTCGGTAGATGTCGGTGTCAAAGATCGAGATCCGCGCCAGAAACCATTTTCTTTCCAGCCGAGCACAGTGCCGCGTTTCTGGACCGCGAACGACCGCACCATGATTTTGGCCGAATTGCAACGATGCCGGTTTCGTTTCGCAGATTTGCGGGCGATGTTCTTAAAGGCTTGGAAAACTTACCGGCCGAGCCTTTTGGACCACCGCCGGTCCGGGGGATCTGCGCAAATCAACTGGAGCGCAACGGCGGCGACAATTCGCGCATCAAGAGTTCGAGCTCGCGCTGATCGCCGGTACCGGTCTTGTCGAAGATCGTTGCCAGCTGCGACTTGACGGTGCCATCCGAGACGCCGCCGGCCGCGGCGATTTCCTTTCGCGTCAGGCCGGCGGCAACGTGACCGGCGACGCGCCTTTCTGCCGCGGTCAGTCCGAACAGCGCCGCAATGGCGTCCAGCGCCGGGATTGGTGCCGAACCGGCCGCGGCGTTTAAGAGCCCCGCGGCGGCGCGCTGCGAGATACGCGCCGAGATTTCACGCCGCGCCAGCGGCATCACATGGGCCACCGCCGGAACGGCCGTCTTGGCCAGCGGAATGTTGATGCCGCAAGGTCCGAGCGCGAATTCGTCGCGCGTGCCGAGCTGGACGGCACGGCCGATCGCGGCATTGGCGTTGGCATAGGTGAAGGAAAGCTGTCCGCGCACGCAAGCGACCGAGATGTTTTCGGCGAGCAGCGCTTCGGCTGTCGGGTTGGCGAAGATGATGGTCATGTCTTCGGCGACGATCAGCACGGGATGGTCAAGGCTTTCGATGATGGAACGGAAGATTTCGGCCTTGCGCCGCTCCGCCTCGAACAGGTCGCCGATGGTCACCGCGCGCCGCACATGCGGCGCCAGCAGGCAGACAAGCTCGAGGTCCTCGCTGGAAATCTGGCGCCTGTCCTTGTCGGTAACCACCATCAGAGTGCCGATCCGGGTCGGCCGCTTCATCAACGCCACCCAGAAGAAATCGTCCAGCCGGTTGGGTTGCACCCATTCGCGCACGATGCGGCTTTCGAGCCATCTCTGTCGCGTATCCGGACCTTGCAGGGCGTAGATCGAATCGACAGTGAACGGCACGTCGATCTCCATCTTGGGAACCGCCGCATAGAACGGCACTTGCGAGCCGTAGTCATGCTTCAACGGCTCAAGAACTGCGGGATCGCCGCAAGACACCGAAAACCGCGCGGAACTGCTGATCGTGTCGATGACGGCGAGCATGGCAAGCTGGCCTTCCGCCAGGCTGCAGATGGCCTCGAGTGTCGCTTGCCAGCGGCCGACGTCGGCAATCGAATCGTAGATCGCCTCAACGACCTGCGGCAATGCGCGACCGGCCGTGCCCGCCAGCGATGACATGAGCCCCTCTCATTTGCCGCCCTTGAGGCGACGAAGCATCAATTCCTAGAATAACGCTGCGTAAGGTTGCCAACAACCCATTTCATCTGCTTCGCGCGGACGCGAGGATCGCATGAACGTATAGTTTGCCCGCCAGCCATTTGCTCGTCGGTTGCGGCAAGACCCTTGCCTTCGCAATGCCGTGACGCCATAAGCAGGAACAGGCGCCGCGAGGACTTGCTACAAGGACTTGCCACGAGGATTTGGATGAAAACTTTCCTTCTGCAGTTTTTCACCTGGTGGAACAGCCAGACGCTGGGAACGCGCTTCCACACCTGGCGGCACGGCAAGATGGTCGGGCAGGACGAGGTCGGCAACGTCTACTACGAGGGCGGCGTCGATTCGGAAGGCCGCACCCGCCGCTGGGTCATCTACCGCGACTATTCGGAAGCCTCGGCGATTCCGCCCGGCTGGCATGGCTGGATCCATCACCGTGTCGACGTTGCGCCGCCAACGGAAGACTACAAGCCCCGCGACTGGCAAAAGCCGCATGTGCCGAACCTCACCGGCAGCCCCGCAGCCTATCGCCCGAAGGGCTCGGTGCTGACCAACCAGCATCGTCCGCAGGTGACGGGCGACTACGACGCCTGGACGCCCGGTTCGTGATCGATCGCCGCGACACGCGCGCGGTTCCCACAGGCACCGTCCCCACGGGCGCGGTCCTTTGTCGCCACAATTGCTGTTTAGCTGTTTGCTGATCCGACAGCAGCAACTAGCCTTGGCGTTAAGAGAATCACCCGGGCGCAAACCACCGGACCTTGCATGAGCATGTTCAGCCGAATTTTGACGGGCGGATCAACCGCGGTCGTTCTCGCTTCTATGGTGGCGCTTGCTGCTGCGCAGGAGTTGGCGCCGCCTGCGCCGGACGCGTCGGTGGCACCCGCAGCACCCGCAGTATCCGAGCGCATCACCAATCCCGTCGCTGAATTCGCCGGCATCGACAAGATCACCGGCCGGATCATCACGTTCGACGTCTATATCGACGAGACGGTGCAATTCGGCGCTTTGCAGGTGACGCCGCGCATCTGCTATTCGCGGCCGGAAAACGAAGAGCCGAAGACGGATTCGTTCGTCGAGGTCGACGAGATCACGCTCGACCGGAAAATCCGCCGTATCTTCACCGGCTGGATGTTTGCCGAAAGCCCCGGGATCAACGCCGTCGAGCACGCCGTCTATGATATCTGGCTGAAGGGCTGCAAGCAGAAGTCCGACGTGCCGGCACCCGCTGCCCCCAAAACCAACTAGAACCTGTCAGCGCGGCGGATACGGCGTCTTGCGGAACCGCCTAGTTGTCCGAGCGTTGGGGCTTCTCTAGGGAGGAGGTTGCCATGATGATGGCCAACAAAAGCGAGCTTCTCGACATCGAAAAGGGATTCTGGACCGGCGACGCCGACTATTTCAAGGCCAACGCCGACACCGAATGCCTGGTGGCCTTCCCCCAGATGGCGCGGGTGATGAGCAATGCCGATCTGGCCAAAACCGCGACGGAGCCGAACCGCTGGCGCGATCTCGACATCGACCTCAAGGGCATCATCGAGCCCGGCAGCGACATCGTCATGCTGACCTACGAGGCGCGTGCGACCCGGCAAAATGGCGAAGCCTATGCAGCACTGGTCAGTACCGGCTATGTCCACCGCGTCAATGGCTGGAAGATGATGTTCCATGCACAGACACCGCTGGTGACGGCGACCAAGGGCTGACCGGCCGGTAGAGCAATTCCAGGAAAAGTGTGAACGGTTTTCCGTGCGGAATTGCGTCAAAACACAAAATAGACCGGTTCGGCGTTTCCGTGAAACGATGAACCGTTCTAGATCACGGAAAAAACACAGCCTCGCCCTTTAGCGCCTCGGCCAGCATCTTCTCGTACTTGCCACGTGGCACGTCGATTGCGCCGAAACGTTTGAGATGCTCGGTGGTGAACTGCGTATCGAGCAGCGCAAAGCCGCGCGCCTTCAGGCGCTCGACCAGATGAACCAGACAGGCCTTCGAGGCGTCGGTCTCCCTGGCAAACATGCTCTCGCCGAAGAACACCCGGCCGAGCGACACCCCGTAGAGCCCGCCGACCAGCCGGTCGTCGTGCCAGGCCTCGACCGAATGGCAATGGCCCATCCGATGCAGCTCGACATAGGCTTCGCGGATTGGTGCGTTGATCCAGGTCGACCGCCGTTCCTCGCGTCTTTCGGCGCAGGCGTCGATCGTCGCCTCGAAATCGAAATCGATGCGGAATTCGAACAGATCCTTGCGGATCGTCTTCCTCAGGCTCTTCGGGATGTGGAAACCGTCGAGCGGAATGATGCCGCGCGTCTCCGGCCGCACCCAGAACACCTCGGGGTCATTGGCATTTTCGGCCATCGGGAAGACGCCGGAGGCATAGGCTTTGAGCAACAGGTCGGTCGGGATGCGATAGCCGGGTGAGTAGGGGCGGGTCATCGCGTCGCCCCTGTGTCACTCGCCTTTGGCCAGATATTTTTCCAGCCAGTGGATGTCGTAGTCGCCATTGGCGATGTCGGCGTTGCCGACGAGGTCGCGAAACAGCGGCAGCGTGGTCTTGATGCCGTCGACCACGAATTCATCGAGCGCGCGTCGCAGCCGCATCATGCACTCGACGCGGTTGCGGCCGTGCACGATCAGCTTGCCGATCAGGCTGTCGTAGTAGGGCGGGATCTTGTAGCCGGAATAGACGCCGGAATCGACGCGGATGCCGAGGCCGCCTGGCGTGTGGAAGTGGGTGATGGTGCCCGGCGAGGGGGTGAAGGTGCGCGGATCCTCGGCATTGATGCGGCATTCGATAGCATGGCCGTGGAAGCGGATATCTTCCTGGCGCACCGAAAGCCCGCCGCCCGAGGCGACGCGGATCTGCTCGTGCACGAGGTCGATGCCGGTAATCGCCTCGGTCACCGGATGTTCGACCTGCAGGCGCGTGTTCATCTCGATGAAATAGAACTCGCCGTTCTCATAAAGGAATTCAATGGTGCCGGCGCCGGAATAGCCGAGATCGGCGATCGCCTTGGCGCAGACGCCGCCAATATGTGCGCGCTCCTCGGCATTGAGCGCCGGCGAGGGCGCTTCTTCCCAGACCTTCTGGTGGCGGCGCTGCAGCGAGCAGTCGCGCTCGCCGAAATGCACGCCGCGCCCGGCGCCGTCGCCGAACACCTGCACTTCGATATGGCGCGGCTTCTGCAGATACTTCTCGATATAGACGGCGTCGTCGCCGAAGGCGGCGCCCGCCTCCGAGCGTGCCGTCTGCAGCGCCACCTCGAGGTCGGCCTCGCTATGCGCCACTTTCATGCCGCGCCCGCCGCCGCCGGCCGACGCCTTGATGATCACGGGGTAGCCGATCTCGGCGGCAATGCGCTTGGCCTCCTTTTCCTCGGTGACCGCGCCGTCGGAGCCGGGTACCACGGGAATGCCGAGGCGCTTTGCGGTGCGCTTGGCCTCGATCTTGTCGCCCATGATGCGGATATGGTCGCCGGTCGGGCCGATGAAGGTGATGTTGTGCGCGGCGAGGATGTCGGCGAACTTGGCATTCTCCGACAAAAAACCGTAGCCGGGATGCACCGCGTCGGCGCCGGTGATCTCGCAGGCGGCGACGATCTGGTGGATGTTGAGATAGGAGTCGCGCGACGGCGGCGGGCCGATGCAGACGCTCTCGTCGGCGAGACGCACATGCATGGCGTCGGCGTCGGCGGTCGAATGCACCACCACCGTCTGGATGCCAAGCTCCTTGCAGGCGCGCAGCACCCTGAGGGCAATTTCGCCGCGATTGGCGATGAGGATTTTCTGGAACATCTTTCGCCTGTTCCCGGCTCTACTCGATCACGACGAGCGGCATGCCGTATTCGACCGGCTGCGCATCTTCGAACAGGATTGCCGTCACCATGCCGGCGCGCGGCGAGGGGATCTGGTTCATCGTCTTCATCGCCTCGATGATCAGCAGCGTCTGGCCTTCCTTGACCTTCTGGCCGATTTCGATGAACGGCTTGGCGTCGGGCGACGGTGCCAGATAGGCGGTGCCGACCATTGGCGAGGCGACGGCGTTCTTCGACACGTCGGGCGTCGCCGGCGCGGCCGCTGCCGCAGGCTGCGCTGCTGCCGGGGCATAGGCTGGCGGCGCTGCGGCGATCGCATGGACGGCCGGCGCCTGCCGCGAGACGCGCACCTTCAGATCGCCCAGCTCGACCTCGATCTCAGTGAGGTTGGTGTCGTTCAGTATGCCCGCCAGGTCGCGGATCAGCTGCTGGTCAACACCGTTCTTCTTTATCGACATTTTCGAGCCTTCTGTTTGTTGGCCGGTCATAGGCGTGCAGCCAGCGCCTGCAGCGCCAGCGTGTAGCCGAGCGGCCCGAACCCGCAGATCATGCCGACAGCGACCGGCGCGACCATGGAGACGTGGCGGAATGGTTCCCGCGCGTGGATGTTGGAGAGATGCACCTCAGCGACCGGCAGCGGCGCGACGGCGCGGATGGCATCGTGAATGGCGATCGAGGTGTGGCCGTAGGCGCCTGGATTGATGACGATTGCGGCGGCCTTCTCGGCGGCCTCGTGGATCCAGTCGACGAGGTCGCCCTCATGGTTCGACTGGCGGAAATCGATCTCCAGCCCAAGTGCGGCACCCGCCTGCTTGCAGTCGTCGGCGATCGCCGCAAGCGTCTTGCCGCCATAGATGCCCGGCTCGCGCTTGCCGAGCGCGTTGAGATTAGGGCCGTTCAGGACGAAAACCGTTTTCAAAAAATGCCGACCTTTCCCGGCGCGGCTAAGCCGGCGCGCCGGACCCTCTATAATGGGCATAGACGCTGGCGAAAAGAGCGCAAGTGCGTTCTTTCGCCGTCCACAACAGCCGGAAAACGGCCCGCGCCGGAAACCCGCAGCCTGATCGAAACCCGAACGCTAATCAGAGTGCGGCCTTCGCCGCCTCGATCTTTTCGGCCAGCACTTCCTGGCCGAGCGCGCCGAACACAACCTCGTTGCCGACGACATAGGACGGCGTTCCGGTGATGGCGAGCTTGGTGGCAAGGTCATAGGTCTTGGAGAAGGCCTCGGTGATGCTCGGGTCCTTCATCTTTTCGCGCAGCGCCGCCTCGTCGGCGCCGAGCGACAGCGCCACCTTGATTGCCGCCGCCTCGGTGGCGCGTCCCTGGCCGCCGAGCAGCGCGTTGTGGAATTCGCCGTATTTCTCCGGCTTCATCAAGTGGAAGGCCATCGAAACGACGCTCGCCTTCTGCGAATCAGGGCCGAGGATTGGGAATTCCTTGAGCACGAAACGCAGGTCCGGATCGGCCTTGGTCAGCGCGCGCATGTCATCGATGGCGCGTTTGCAGTAACCGCAATTGTAATCGTAGAACTCGACGATGGTGACCTTGCCGTTCGGATTGCCGACAACGCCGTCGAAGGCGGAGTTGAAAATCTGGTCCTTGGCGTCTTTGATGACGCCGAGACTGGCGACGCGCTGTTCTTCCTTCTGCTTGGCCTCGAGCGCCTGCTGGGCTTCCAGAAGCACTTCCGGGTTCTTCAGCAGATAGTCGCGGACGATGCCTTCGACTTCGGTGCGGTCGAGCTTGGTTTCCGAGGACGCCGTCTGGACAAGCTGCGCCGTGGCGGCCTTCGCCGTCTGCGGACTTCCGGCGACGAAGCCGAACGCCAGCATGGCGAGGGCGGCTGCCACTCCGGTAGTGCCCAGCAGAATTGCCTTGGTCATGATCCTCGATCCTCTAGCCTGTGTTCGGGTCCGCTCGGTTCGGCTGTGTCGCAGCGTGCGTCCGAAAGGTTCACTTCTTCTTACCTGATGGTGCGTAGTTTATAATGTCCTGCGCGCGAAGCCAGCCCGGCTCGCCCCGCTTCATGCTCTGCTGCGCCCGCATGGCGAAGATCTTCGCATTCTTGTAGTCGCCGGAATAGAAATGCCCTTCGGCGGTTGCAAGCTCGGCCGCCGGGATGTTGCCGAGTTCGCCATAGGCCTGTGCCAGATAGCGGTATCCGGCGGCGTTTTCGCGATCCCGCCCGAGGCCCGTGTTGATCTGCGCCACCGCCTTCTTCAGCGAATCCGGCGTGCCGATAGCCATCAGCGCCTGGCCGTACGAGACCGGCAGCAGCCCGGATCGCGCCGGATCGAGGCTGACCGACCTGGCATAGGCGTCCGCCGCATCCTTCGGCCTGTTCGCCTTCATCAGGATGTCGCCGCGCAATTCCTGGAAATAGGGATTTTTCGGCTGTTCCTTGATCAGTGCGCTGGTCTTGGTGAGCGCCGAGGCCAGATTGCCGAAGAGATAGGTCATCTGCGCGTCGCCATAGCGCGAGGCGAGGCTGCCGGGGTTCTTGCGCATCAATCGCGACGCGGCGGCCTGTCCTTGCATATAGGCGGCGATCTTGATTCGCATCATGTCGTGGCGCTGCTGCAGTGTCGGTGGGTCGACCTTGTCGAGGTAAGGGCTCTGCTTCACCAGCACTTCGAGATTGGCGATACGCTCCTGCGGCATCGGATGGCTGATCTTGTAGGGATCGACTTGGGCGCCCGAGAGCGACAATGCGTTCTGGAAACGGCTGAACGTCTTCAGCATGCCCATGCCGGACTGGCCGGTAGCATTGAGATAAGCGATTGCCGAGCGGTCGGCGGTCATCTCTTCGGTGCGCTGATAGGCGAGGATACTGCGTTGCGCCATCTCGCCGCCGCCGGCCATCACGCCCATGCCGGCCCCAGCGAGGCCGCGGCTATTGCTGGTGGCGCCGGCCACCATGGCGCCGGCGCCAAGCAGCGTCGCCAGGATTGCCATCGTCTTGGCGCGCTCGAGCTGTTCGCGCAACTTTTGCTGGTGTCCGCCGGCGATATGGCCGGCCTCGTGGGCGATGACCCCGATGATCTCGTTGGGCGTTTCGGCTGTCATCAGCGCGCCGGTGTTGATGAACATGCGGCGGCCAGCAACAAAGGCGTTGAAGCTCTGGTCGTTGACCAGCACGATGTTGATGGCGTCGCCCGATAAGCCGGCCGCTTTGAAGATCGGCCGTGCGTAATCCCGCACCAGCGCCTCGATCTCGGCATCGCGCACCACCGGCACATTCTGCGCAAACGCGTTGACCGAGCCAGCCATGGCTAGCACCGCGGCAAGCGAAAGCGTCGCGAAGGCGCGCGCTGTCCTGGCGATCGTCGATCTGGGTCGGCTTAACATGGCAGGTCCACTGGTAGACGAGCGGGCGAAGGATGAAAAGTCGGCACCTTAAAACTTACCGAACTTGTGATCCCCACATCAATCGGGCATTTGTGCGGCGCGGCCTGCATGGCCGGCACGTGCGGACAAGTGTGGTGGATTGAAAAATGGTTGTTTCGCTTTCGCGCCGCGGCGCCGTCGAGCCGTTCCACGCCATGGACATCCTGGCCGAGGCGAATCGGCTGAAGGCCAAGGGCGTGCCGGTCGTTTCCATGGCAGTCGGCCAGCCGTCCGACCCGGCACCGGCCGGGGTTCGCGAAGCGGCGGCGAGCGCCTTGAAAGCAGGCCGCATCGGCTATACCGACGCGCTGGGCCTCGCCGGCCTGCGCAAGGCAATCGCGGCCCATTATGGCGAGCATTACGGGCTTGACGTGCCGCCCGAGCGGGTAGCCGTTACTACCGGATCGTCGGCTGCCTTCAACCTTGCCTTCCTGGCGATGTTCGATCCGGGCGACCGCGTCGCCATCGCCGCGCCGGGCTATCCGGCCTATCGCAACATCATGGCTGCGCTCGGCATCGACATCGCCGAGATCGAGCTCGGCGGCGCCGCCTATCTTCATACCGAGCACCTGAAAGCCGCGCACCGCGAAAAACCGCTGAAGGGCGTGCTGTTCGCCAGCCCGGCCAATCCGACCGGCGCGGTCATTCCCGCCGGCGATCTCGAGGCGCTGGTCGAGACGGCGCGCGAGCTTGGCATCGCCGTGATTTCAGACGAGATCTACCACCGGCTGGCCTATGCGGCGCCCGACACGACGGCGCTGTCTTTCGGCGCGGACGTGACGGTGATCAATTCCTTCTCGAAATATTATTGCATGACCGGCTGGCGCATCGGCTGGATGGTGCTGCCGCAGGATTTGGTGCGGCCGATCGAGCGCATCGCCCAGAGCCTCTACATCTCGCCGCCCGAACTGTCCCAGATTGCCGCGATCGAAGCGTTCAAGGCGACAGAAGAGCTGGAGGCGGTGAAGGCGCGTTACGCCTGGAACCGCGAGCTCTTGATGCAACGCCTGCCGGAACTCGGCTTTGCTTTGGCCGCGCCCATGGACGGCGCGTTCTACGCCTTCTGCGACGTCACCAGGCACACCAACGACAGCATGGCGTTTGCGCGCAGGATGCTTGCCGAGGCGCATGTGGCGGCGACGCCCGGCCGCGATTTCGATCCGCTGCAGGGCCATCGCACGATGCGCTTTTCCTACGCCGGCAGCCACGACGACATGGTCGAGGCGATGGCGCGTATCGAACGCTGGCTGAAGTAGCGGGGACGACGATGCCGGAGCTTGAACAGGCGCCGCAACGCGGACAGGCGCCCCAACTTGGACAGGCGCCCCAACTTGGACAGGCGCCCCAACTTGGACAGGCGCCCCAGCTTGAACAGGCGCCCCAGCTTGAACAGGCACTGCGCGAGGTTGCCGCCGAAATGGCGGAGCGTGCCGATCGCGGCGACGTTGCCAGCTATATTCCGCAGCTGAGCAAGATCGACCCGAAAAAATTCGGCATTGCCGCGGTGACCAATGACGGCCGCGTGCTGACCGCGGGCGACGCCGACGAGGCGTTTTCGATCCAGAGCATCTCAAAGGTGTTCACGCTGACGCTGGCGCTCGGCAATGTCGGGGATGCGCTATGGCAGCGGGTCGGACGCGAACCGTCGGGCAATCCGTTCAACTCGATCGTCCAGCTCGAGCATGAGAACGGCATTCCGCGCAATCCGTTCATCAATGCCGGCGCCATCGTCGTCTCCGACATCCTGCTCGCCGGCCACCAGCCGCGCGAGGCGATCGGCGAGATCCTGCGCTTCATCCAGTTCCTGGCCGATGACGACACAATCATCATCGACCGGGAGGTCGCTGCGTCCGAACGTGCCACCGGCTTTCGCAATTTCGCGCTTGCCAATTACATGAAATCGTTCGGTAATCTCAATCATGCGCCGGAACTGGCGCTGGGCGTTTATTTCCACCATTGCGCGATCGCCATGAGCTGCCGGCAACTGGCCCTGGCCGGGCGCTTTCTCGCCAATGGCGGCAACAATCCGGCGACCGGGCATTCCGTCGTCTCGGCCGAGCGCGCCCGCCGCATCGGCGCGATGATGCTGACCTGCGGCCATTATGACGGCTCCGGCGACTTCGCTTTCCGGGTCGGCATTCCCGGCAAGAGCGGCGTTGGCGGCGGCATATTGGGGATCGTGCCGGGCGTCGCCTCGCTTGCGGTGTGGTCGCCCGGGCTCAATGCCAATGGCAATTCAAAGCTGGGTTCGATCGCGCTGGAGAAACTGGCGAAGATGATGAACTGGTCGATCTTCGCGCCGTAGTGCCTGTCGCCTGGAATTGGGACAGAAAATCCCGCGCAGCCGATCGGCAGCGCGGGATTCTTTAATCAGAAAGTCTGGCTAATACACGGAAAAGCTTAGAAAAAGCCCTTCCGCTGCCACCAGCCGGCACGCTTCGGCTTGTCCTCGGCCTTTGCTTCCTCGGTCTTTGCCTCGTCGGGGACGATCGAGGAGACGATCGGCACGACCGGAGCATCCACCGGTGCGGGTTTGCGCCGCGACGGCCGGGCTTTCGGCGTTTCCTTGGCAGCCGCCACTTCGGTCTCCTGCCGAACCGGCGCGGCGGTTTCGCCGGAAGCCACCGCCGCGGCTTCGGCGGCCGATGTCTCGGCGCCCGCAACCTCGGCAACTGCTTCCGCCGCGGCCTTCTTCGGCTTGGCGGCGCGGCGCGGCTTCTTCGGCTTTTCGGCGCTCGGCGTGTCGTCGTTCGCCGGAGCACGCACCGCAAGCTCTTCGGCCGGCGGCGCGCCTTCCGGCTCGGCGGTCACGGGCTCTGCTTCCGATACGGCACCTTCTGTCATGCCGGCCGGCTCGCCGGCGCTGGCTTCGACGCCGTCCTCACCGTCTTCACGGCGATTGCGCTTGCCGCCGCGCTTGCCGCGCCGGCGCTTCTTGCCGTGACCGTCGTCCGCCGCTTCCGCAGTTTCGGCAACACCGGCCGGCGCTTCACGTTCCGCTTCCGCGCCTTGCTCGGCGGCGGCTACGAGGGCATCGTCGGTCGGCGCCGAAACGGAAGCACCTTCCCCGGCAGCGGCCTGTTCACGATCCCCGTGTTCACGATCCCCGTGTTCGCGATCCCCGTGTTCGCGATCCTTGCCGCCGCGCCGTCTGCGGCGCTTGCGGCGCTTGCGATCGCGGCCTTCGCCGTCCTCGCCGGACCTTGGCTGCTGCGGCTGCTGGGCAGGGCGTGGCTGCTCAGCCTGCACCGGTGCCTCCTCTTCCTCCTCGATGACGATCTCGTCCTCGGGTTCTTCCGGCTCGACATAGGCCGGGAACGTGCGGGCCTCGACAAAGCCTTCCGGCTTTTCGGCCAGCGCGCCGCGGAAGATGGCATAGTGTTGTGCACCGACCGTGTCATCGGCTTCGATGGTGATGGTCACGCCGAAGCGGTGCTCGAATTCCACCAGCGTGCCACGCTTGTGATTGAGCACATAGAGCGCGGTCGCTGCCGGCGTCCGCACCGTGATGTGGCTGCGCGAATCCTTGAGCAGGAATTCCTCGATTGCCCGCACCACCATCAGCGCAACCGACGAATCGGAGCGCACATGGCCGGTGCCGCCGCAATGCGGGCAAGGCTTCATCGTCGATTCCAGCACGCTGGCACGGATGCGCTGACGCGACATTTCCATCAGCCCGAAATGCGAGATGCGGCCGACCTGGATGCGGGCGCGGTCGTTCTTGAGGTGATCCTTCAGCCGCTTCTCGACGGAGCGGTTGTTGCGGTTCTCCTCCATGTCGATGAAGTCGATGACGATCAGGCCGGCGAGATCGCGTAGCCTCAATTGCCGGGCGACTTCCTCGGCGGCTTCCAGATTGGTGTGAAGCGCGGTGTCCTCGATCGAGTGCTCCTTGGTGGAACGGCCCGAATTGACGTCGATGGCGACCAGAGCTTCCGTCTGGTTGATGATGATGTAGCCGCCGCTCTTCAGCGTCACCTGCGGCTGCAGCATGCGGTCGAGCTGTGCTTCGATGCCGTTGCGCACAAAGATCGGCGTCGTGTCGCGGAACGGCTGTACCACCTTGGCGTGGCTCGGCATCAGCATGCGCATGAAATCCTTGGCCTCGCGGTAGCCTTCTTCGCCGGAAACCAGGATCTCGTCGATATCCTTGTTGTAGAGGTCGCGCACCGACCGCTTGATCAGGCTGCCTTCCTCATAAACCAGGGCAGGGGCCGTGGATTGAAGCGTCAGATTGCGGACATTTTCCCAAAGCCGCATCAAATATTCGTAGTCGCGCTTGATCTCTGCCTTGGTGCGGCTTTCGCCGGCCGTACGCAGGATGACGCCCATGCCTTGCGGCACTTCGAGATCGGCGACCACTTCCTTCAGCCGCTTGCGGTCCTGCGCATTGGTGATCTTGCGCGAAATGCCGCCGCCGCGCGCCGTGTTCGGCATCAGCACCGAATAGCGGCCGGCCAGCGACAGGTAGGTGGTCAGCGCTGCACCCTTGTTGCCGCGCTCTTCCTTGACGACCTGCACCAGCAGGATCTGCCGGCGCTTGATCACTTCCTGGATCTTGTACTGGCGGCGCACCGGCTTGCGGCGGTTGCGCACTTCTTCCAGCGCGTCTTCGGCGCCGACCGATTCGACCTCGTGATCGTCCGAATGCGAGGATTGCACCTCCTCCAGCATGCCGCGATCATTGTCTTCGGACGTCGCTTCGCCGCTCGTCTCGGCCCCGCCTGTCTCGACCTCCCTTGTCTCTACTTGCGGGACGGCTTCCGAGATTACGTCGGCGTCGACGCTGGCAGCGATGGAACTGGATCCGCCTTCGGACGGCTCGGTCTCGCCGCTATCGGCGACTTCATCACTCTGTCCGGCGGCATCCTCGCTCTGTCCGACAGTATCGGACATGGTGTCGCCGCCGTCGGCAGCGGCATCCAGGTTCTCTGCGACGGCATCTTCGCCGCTCTCGCCATTCTCACCGTCGGACGCGCCTGCCTCGCGCCTGTGCTCGCCGCGGTCGCGGCTCTTGCCGCCACGCCGGCGTCCGCGCTTGCCGCGGTCGCGGCTCTGGCGGTCGTCGCCCTCGGCGGCTTCCTCGTCCTCTTCGTCCTGGGCTTCCTGTGCTTCCGCACGCAGCAGCGCCTGACGGTCGGCGACCGGAATCTGGTAATAGTCGGGGTGTATTTCACTGAAGGCGAGGAAACCGTGACGGTTGCCGCCATATTCGACGAAGGCTGCCTGGAGGGAAGGTTCGACGCGCGTTACGCGGGCGAGATAGATGTTTCCTTTGAGCTGCTTCTTGTCCTGGGATTCAAAGTCGAATTCTTCAATACGGTTACCGCGAACGACGACAACGCGTGTTTCCTCCGGGTGGGAGGCGTCTATCAGCATTTTGTTGGGCATTATTTCGTTTCCCCCCGGCAGCCGTCGGCCGCAGCTTGCGGGGCAATGCCCGCTGCCGTGGACCTGGAACATGGGTGCCGGACAATTGAACGTCCGCCGGCCGCTGCCTGAGCGCTATGGCGGTGCCGCCCGCAGCCGTAGTGGCGCGGTTTGTTGCGGACCTTTCCATGATTGCGCTTGAAGCCATCGTAACCAGCAGAACCTTTTGAACCAAAGCCCGGGAAAAACCGGACCAGCTTGTTTGCTCATACAGAGCCGGCACGGGACAATCCCGGCCGTTTTGCTCACGCAGGCGATTCCCCCGCCACGGGAGCACGCCTGCGAAAATCGTCGCGATCACCGATGCCTTCTTCGCCTGAAGCGAAAGGAGCCGTCTTGCGTCTGACCTGTAGCAGGAAGCTGCGAAGGAGGACGGTTCCAGGATTGCAGTGATCCACCATCGCTTTTATGATTTGGCGGGTTGGAAGGCAACCCCGATTCCCGACGCCGGCAAAAAGCCGTTCCGCAACGGAAGCCCAGGTTCCAAGCCTTCCATGAAAAGGCTTGGTTAACCTTCTCTGGATACCAATCGTTAATCGAGTTCGCGGCCTGCCGGCACTTTGACAAGCAATAGGGCACTTTGACGAACGATCGGGCATGACGCCAAACAGGAGCGACTGGTAGAAAGATGGGACTGGCAGGCTTCGCAGACAAGGGCCGTCATCATGGAGGCTGGTTGTTCCGCACCGCCTGCCTGCTGCCGCTGATCCTGGCTTGCCTAGTCTTTCCGCCACTTTCGCGTGCTGCCGACGTACCGATCGGCGCCACAAGCTACAAGATGGCCGGCGATGCCACCAAGATGCGCATCATCATCAATTTCGACCGCGATCCCGACATCAAATGGTTCCTGCTGCGCGGCCCCAATCGTCTGGTCATCGATCTGCCGGCCACGAGATTCGCCCTAAATGCCAAGGATGTGAAGCCGCGCGGCCTTGTCCGCGCCGTGCGTTACGGCGGACTCGGCGAGGGAAAATCGCGGCTGATTCTCACCGGCAAGGGACCGTTCGCCGTCGACAATCTCGACGTGCTGAAGAACGATGACGGCAGTGGCTACCGCATCGCCATCGACATGTCGGCGGCGTCGCAGCGGGAATTCGATGCAGCGCTCGCCAATCAGGCGCTGACCACCGGCTCGACAGTCTCTGCCGACAAGGCCGGCAGGGTCGGTACCGGGCCGGTCTCCAATCCGGGCCATCGTTTCACCGTCGTCGTCGATCCCGGCCACGGCGGCATCGACGGTGGTGCCGAGGGCCTGAACGGCACTGTCGAGAAGAACGTGACGCTCGCCTTTGCCATGGAACTGCGCGACAAGCTCACCGCCAGCGGCAAGTATGACGTGTTCCTGACGCGCGAAACGGACGAGTTCCTGCGGCTCGACGATCGCGTGCGCATTGCTCGCCAGCATGAGGCCGACCTGCTCATCTCGATCCATGCCGACACGATCAGCCTCAAGGGCATTCGCGGCGCAACCGTCTACACCGTGTCCGACAAGGCTTCCGATCCCGAGGCACAGGCGCTTGCCGACCGTGAAAATCTTTCCGACCAGTTCGCCGGCATGGAGATCAAGGACGACAGCAAGGAAGTGACCGATATCCTGATCGACCTGATCCGCCGCGAGACGCATAATTTTTCGATGAGCTTCGCGCACACTCTTGTCGGCCAGCTTTCCACCAGCGTCGGCCTGATCAACAACCCGCAGCGTTCTGCCGGCTTCAAGGTGCTGAAGGCGCCGGACGTTCCGTCCGTGCTGGTCGAACTCGGCTATCTGTCGAACGCCAAGGACGAAGCGCAGTTGCTCAGCGCCGATTGGCGCAACAAGGCGACCCAAAGCATAACCAACGCCGTTGCACTGTTTGCTTCGGCCAAGAGCGGAACGGGGGCCGGAGGCTGAAATGCCCGCCGGCGCCCACAACCTGAGGCAGCGTTGCACGGCGACAACACCCTGTGCTTTTATTTCCGGCATTCGAAACCGAAATTCCACGCTGCCGTATTTTGCCCACATGGTCGCGACATGGCTTTTGCGATTACGGGTTGGGATCGTCCCGAAAGCTTGCGCGAAGGGCGGCTTCGTTTAGGAAATTCCCGAACCAAGGACTGGAGCGGGTATGATTCGTCTCATTGGCTATTTCTTCGGCATCGGCACGACGCTGGCCCTTTTGGTCGCGGCGGGCGTGGCGATCTATATCGGCCATTTGTCGAAGGACCTGCCCGATTACGAGGTGCTGGCCAAATACGAGCCGCCGGTGACGACCCGCATCCACGCGTCGGATGGCGCGCTGATGGCCGAATATGCGCGTGAGCGGCGGCTTTATCTGCCGATTCAGGCGATCCCGGATCGAGTCAAGGCGGCCTTCCTGTCGGCCGAGGACAAGAACTTTTACAATCATCCCGGCATCGACGTGACCGGCCTTGGCCGCGCCATTGTCGTCAACCTGCAGAATCTTGGCTCGGGAAAGCGCCAGGTCGGCGCCTCGACCATCACCCAGCAGGTGGCGAAGAACTTCCTGTTGTCTTCAGACCAGACCTACGAGCGCAAGATCAAGGAGATGATCCTCGCCTTCCGCATCGAGCAGGCCTATTCGAAGGATCGCATTCTCGAGCTCTATCTCAACGAGATTTTCTTCGGTTTCGGTGCCTATGGCGTCGCCGGTGCTGCGCTCACCTATTTCGACAAATCGGTGAACGAGCTCACCGTGGCCGAGGCTGCCTATCTTGCCTCTCTGCCGAAGGGGCCGAACAACTATCATCCCTTCAAGCATGCCGATCGCGCCTTGGAGCGCCGCAACTGGGTCATCGACCAGATGGTCGAGAACGGTTACGTCACCCATGAAGAAGGCGAGAAGGCCAAGGCCGAGCCGCTCGGCGTCACGCCGCGCCGCACCGGCAACTATCTCTTCGCCGGGGAATATTTCACCGAGGAAGTGCGTCGCCAGATCATCGCGCGCTACGGCGAGAATGCGCTCTACGAGGGCGGCCTTTCCGTCCGTACCACGCTCGATCCGAAGATGCAGTTGATTGCCCGCAAGGCCATGCAGAACGGTCTCATGAAGTTCGATACGCTGCGCGGCTACCGCGGGCCGGTCACGAGCATCGATGTTTCCGGCGACTGGGGCGTGCCGCTGGGCAGCGTCAAGCGACTGGAGGACGTGCCGGAATGGTCGCTTGCCGTCGTGCTCGATAGCTCGGCCACCGGCCTGTCCATCGGCCTGCAGCCGACGCGCCAGATCTCCGGCGAAATCGTCAAGGACCGCCTCGAAGGCACCGTCAGCAAGGAAGACATGAGCTTCGCCATGCGCCACGTGGTCGACGGCAAAACCGTCAAGGCGAAGTCGCCGGCCGACGTGCTGAAGCCGGGCGACGTGATTTTCGTGCAGAGGAACGACGGCTCGGACAACAGCTACAGCTTGCGCCAGGTTCCCGAAGTGGAAGGCGGCCTGATCGCCATGGATCCGCATACCGGACGCGTCCTGGCCATGGTCGGCGGTTTCTCCTATGCGCAGTCGGAGTTCAACCGGGCGACGCAGGCCATGCGCCAGCCGGGGTCGTCGTTCAAGCCGATCGTCTATTCGGCCGCCCTCGACAATGGCTATACGCCCGCCTCTGTGATCATGGACGGGCCGATCACCATCCAGAGCGGCAACACGACCTGGACGCCCAAGAATTACGACGGAACGGTGGCCGGTCCGGCGACCTTGCGCTCCGGCATCGAGAAATCGCGCAATCTGATGACGGTGCGGCTTGCCAACGACATGGGCATGAAACTGGTCGTGGAGTATGCCGAGCGTTTCGGCGTCTACGACCATCTCGCGCCGTATCTGCCGATGGCGCTGGGTTCCGGCGAGACGACGGTGATGCGCATGGTATCGGCCTATTCGATCATGGCCAATGGCGGCAAGTCGATCAAGCCGTCGCTGATCGACCGCATCCAGGACCGCTACGGCAAGACCGTCTTTAGGCAGGACGAACGCGGCTGCTCAAACTGCAACGCCGCAGAATGGCAGAACCAGCCAGAGCCGGAGTTGGTCGACAATTCCGAGCAGGTGCTCGATCCGATGACCGCCTACCAGATCACGTCGATGATGGAGGGCGTCGTTCAACGCGGTACCGGCGCCACCATCAACGAACTCGGCCGTCACATCGCCGGCAAGACCGGAACGACCAATGACGAAAAGGATGCCTGGTTCATCGGCTATACGCCGAACCTCGTTGTCGGCCTTTATATGGGCTACGATCAGCCGAAAGGTCTTGGCAAGGGCGCGACCGGCGGCGGCCTTGCTGCGCCGATCTTCAAGGATTTCATGCGCGTAGCGCTGGACGGCACGCCCAATGTCGACTTCAAGGTTCCCGAAGGCATGAAGCTGATTGCGATCAATCGCAAGACCGGCATGCGGGCCAACGAGGGTGACGCCGGAACCATCATCGAAGCCTTCAAGCCAGGTACCGGTCCCGCCGACAGCTATTGGGTGATCGGCATGGGTGCGGACGGCTCCAACGCCACCGGCGGGGCGCTGTCGCCGCAGGCCAACCAGGCTATCCAGTCGGGCGGCGGCGGGCTCTACTGACAATCGTTACATCCGGTCGGGCCGGCTTGACGATCATGGTCGAGCCGGCCCATCCCGCTTTACAGGGGCCGGTGCTTTACAGGGGACATTGCCGTCCCTATGTATCGCGCCACCAAACCGCCATTCAGCAACAGGACAGAACAGCCAGCCATGCGCGCGGAAACGCAAAATATTGTCGACGAGATCAGGCAGGCGATCACCCTGCTGAGGAGGCATCTTTGACTGGGACCAGGCCATAAAGCGGCTTGAGTACCTGAATGTCCGCGCCGAGGATTCGAGCCTCTGGAACGAGCCGTTGGAAGCGCAAAAGCTGATGCGCGAGCGTCAGGGCCTCGAGGAAGGCATTGCCGCGGTCAAAGGCCTCACCCAGGCTCTGGAAGACAATATCGGCCTGATCGAGCTTGGCGAGGAAGAGGGCGACGAGGGCGTCGTCGCGGAGGCCGAGGCGGCGATCCGCTCGATGCGCGGCGAGGCCAAGGCGCGCCAGATCGAAACGCTGCTGTCGGGCGAGGCGGACGCCAACGATAGCTATCTGGAAGTCCATGCCGGCGCCGGCGGCACCGAAAGCCAGGACTGGGCCTCGATGCTTCTGCGCATGTATACGCGCTGGGCCGAGCGCCGCCGCTTCAAGGTCGAGGTGCTGGAAGTGCATGACGGCGAAGAGGCCGGCATCAAGTCAGCCACGCTGCTGATCAAGGGCCACAACGCCTATGGCTGGCTGAAGACGGAATCCGGCGTGCATCGTCTCGTGCGAATTTCGCCCTATGACAGCAATGCGCGCCGCCACACCTCCTTCGCCAGCGTCTGGGTCTATCCCGTCATCGACGATACGATCGACATCGACGTTTCCGAATCTGACGTCCGTATCGACACGTATCGTTCTTCGGGATCGGGCGGCCAGCACGTCAACACCACCGATTCGGCGGTCCGCATCACCCATCTCGCCACCGGCATCGCGGTTGCCTGCCAGGCGGAGCGCTCCCAGCACAAGAACAAGGCCAAGGCCTGGGAAATGCTGCGCTCGCGGCTTTACGAGGAAGAGCTGAAGAAACGCGAAGCGGTGGCGAACGCCACCGAAGCGTCGAAGAGCGATATCGGCTGGGGCCACCAGATACGGTCCTACGTGCTGCAGCCCTATCAGCTGGTGAAAGATCTGCGCACCGGCGTCGAGAGCACCAGCCCGTCGAGCGTGCTCGACGGCGACCTCGACGATTTCATGGAGGCCTCGCTGTCGCAGCGCATCGAGGGTGGCGCCGGAGAAACGGTGGCCGACATCGACTGAAGGCGGGCACCAACCCGGCAATTTCAATCCATCACGCGAGAGTTACGGCCACGGCGCGAGAGTGACGAGTTCTCAACTTGAACTTACCTGTCGTTCTACAACTTTGTTTTTCATCGGAATTTCCAATATCGATTTCCGCTTTTGACGCGAATGCTTCGAGCCTGCCGGTGCCGAGCCCGGAACCACTGCGAGCCGAATTCCGTTATTGGCAACCCTCGCTGCCGGGGGTGATCGTACCAGTCTCGTCAACCCGGCCGGCAGGCTGGTTCCGGCCGCAGAGGTCGGCGTTCGGTTTGCGACAGCAATTCCTTGCGCCGACCAAGGAATCAGCCCAGCATCCAAGCGCTGGGGAGGAAAAAAGCATTTATGGCCGGGCGCGGCGTATCTGCGACCTGACGATCCGGCCACTGGGAAGACACGTTCCGGGAACGGGCAAGCGAGATGCTTGACAACCGTTGATAGGAACTGCGCCCATGCCTGCTCTTACAACCAGACCGGCCCATGCCGTTCACACGGCGCGCCGATTTCTGAATTCCCTTGTCGCGGCAGTGGTTTTGATAGCTGCCGCGATGCCATTCGCGGCGCCTGCTCTGGCGCATGATGCCAAGCCGACCGCGGCGATGCCGCAAGGCTGGAGCTATCCGTTCTCCTGCTGCTCGGGCTATGACTGCCGCGAGGTTGCGCCGATATCTATCGGCGAGCGCCCCGAAGGCTATGTCATCAAGGGGACAGGCGAAGTCGTGGCCTATAGCGACAAGCGCATCAAGAATTCGCCCGACGGCGCATATCACTGGTGCTCGGTCGCCGGCGCCAATGACGGAAAGACCATCTGTCTGTTCGTGCCGCCATCGTCCTATTGATGCATGTCGCCCCCAAAAGCTTGCCCTTGGGCTTGACCCGAGGGTGTGCAGGGTTTTTGGGATCGACACGCCCTCGATTGGGTTACAACACTTTTGAAACTGCGCATTGCAGACGACAGATCTGCTGACGGAGAGTTGTCAGGAGCGTTTCTTTATGGTGCCTTGCCGTAGGGGCGGCGGGCATTGTGAGGGACTAATCCATGACCATCAAGGCAAGCTGCCACTGCAAGGCGACCACGTTCGAGGTTTCGCAAGCGCCGCAGACGGTGACGCGATGCACCTGTTCCTTCTGTTCGAAACGCGGGTCGTTGTGGGCCTATTACACGCCATCGCAATTCAGACTTACCAGCCCGCCGGAGAATGTTTCGTTCTACCGATGGGGATCGAAAACCATAAAACACGGTTTTTGCGCCACCTGCGGCTGCGGCACCTTCACCGAAACGCCGGACTGGTCGACGGGCGAGCCGAATTTCGACAATCCGAAGATCAGCGTGAATTCGCGGCTGTTCGACTATTTCGATCTCGACAAGGTCGAAGTGGTGGTCATCGACGGCAAGAACCTCTGGTAGACGGTCGAATTGCGGTGGTCGCGCGAGCCGCTGGCAGCCGGGTGGAATGAGCCGGGGAAAGCCGCCGCAGCGGCTTTTGCTGGTCCGCTTTTCGCCGCATTTCATGTTACAAGTCGCTGGAAGGGCTGATGCGGTGCGCCATTGCGCGGCCGTGGTATGGAGAGGGACCACCATATGAAAAAGATTGTGCTCGCCGTCGTGGCGACGGCTGTGCTCGTGAGCGCATGCACCACCGATCCCTACACCGGGGAGCAGAAGGTTTCCAACACCGCTGCCGGCGCCGGTCTGGGAGCGTTGGCTGGTGCCGGGCTCGGCATGCTTGCCGGCGGCAACGACCGCCGCAACGCGCTGATCGGCGCCGGCATCGGTGCGCTTGCCGGCGGCGCCATCGGCGCCACCATGGACCAGAACGAGGCCGAACTGCGCCGGCAGCTTGAGGGCACCGGCGTCAGCGTCACCCGCACCGGCGACCAGATCATCCTCAACATGCCGTCCGACATCACTTTCAACGTCGACCAGGATGCGGTGAAGGCTGGGTTCTATCCGGTGCTGAATTCGGTTGCCCTTGTGCTGAAAAAGTTCCGGCAGACCACCGTCGACGTGTTCGGCCACACCGACTCGACCGGCGGCGACGAGCACAATTTCGACCTGTCGCAGCGCCGCGCCCTGGCGGTCGCCAACTATCTGTCCGGGCAGGGCGTCGATTCCCGCCGCTTCGCCGTCACCGGCTTCGGCAAGACGCGTCCGATCGCCTCCAACGCGACCGCTGCCGGCCGGGCTCAGAACCGCCGCGTCGAGATCCAGCTGTCGCCGCTCACCTGAGGCAAGCGCATGAACCGAGAGCGGCTCCGTACGGGGCCGCTCTAATGGTTATGCCGGACCGCCGGCCGCCGGCGCGCTGCGTTTGTGATATCAGGACCGGGCCGGCTGATCGACAATCGCGGCAACGATCCGGCGCACGATCGGAAGCACAATCAGCAGGCTGGGAAACGCAACAAGCCATGAAGCGCCCCATGCATAGCTCCAGGCCGCAATAAACCCGTCCGTCCAGCCTGCGCCGATTGCCGTCGAAACCGCCGAGACAATCGAGGACATCAGAATCGAAAGAACCAACGGCATCACCACCGCGCCGTAGGAGGGCGGCAGCTTTCTCAATTTGAAGGCTCGGTCCGGTGATGCTTGCATCGAAATCTCCTAATCAGAAAGTGTGCGTAAGCGTTATTGTGAGGACGATCAGGCGGCATGTGCCACCGGCAGCGCCAATTCCCGAATGAAGCTTCGCAGCGAACGCGGCTCGCGGCCAAGCGCGGCGCGCAACGCCAGGCTGTTCCCGCCCAGGCCGTATTTGGCGTAGTGGCTGTGTACTTTGGCCAGCATCTGCAACTGCCGGTCGGTATAGGGAAGGCGGGCTTTCGCCGCCCAGTCCTGAAATGTCGGCTCGCCTGCTGAAACCGGCCGGCCAAGCGCCTCGCTGATCATGGCAACGACCTCTTCGCGGCTGTGCATACCGTCGGCGCACAGCTCGAGGGTCGCATAGGACAAACGCGTTTCGGTCAGTGCGATCGCTGCCACTTCAGCCACGTCGCGATAGTCGACGCGGGCCAGCTTCGCCGTCTTTGGAAACGGCTCGGCGAAAACGCCATGCTCGACGACGGACGGCCAGGCCGCCGCGATATTTTGCATGAAATTGGCCGGGTGCAGAATGGTGTATTCCATGTTCGTCGAATAGAGGGCAGCTTCGACCGGTACCTTGCTTGCATGGTTTTCCAGCCTCGTATTGGTGGGCTGGATCACAGATGAGAAGACGAATTTCCGAACGCCTGCTCGCGCCGCTGCCTCAACCATGGCAACCCCCATGGCGGCTTCGTCGGGAGCAAAGGCCGGCCCGATGTGGAAGACACCGTCGACACCTTCGACGGCCTGTTCAAGGCTTTGATGGTTGCGCAGATCACCGATCGCGATCTCGGATGCCCCGGCTTTCCGGGCTTTTTCGGCAGCCGCGGCGTCACGAACAAGCGCTCTAACCCTGGCATTGCGGCGGACGAGTTCAGGCACCACCAAACCGGCAACGCGGCCTGCGGCGCCTACGACCAGGACGGTTGGACTGGGTGTTCGCATGACGATCTCCTTCCCTCGAGTCTGCCTTTCGGCCTGTGCAGGGAAGATAAAATCTAGCGAACTGCGTTACAATTGATCGATGTGGCGATAGTTTATCCCGATTTTCGGGAGAAATACGCGATGAGCCGGATAGATGATTTCGAAGCCTTCATTGCCATTGTCGAGCATGGCAGCCTGACGGCTGCCGCACGCCGGCTGAACCGCTCACTGCAGTCGGTCAGTCGGTCTTTGGCGACATTGGAGGAATCCCTCGGGGTCGAGCTTCTGCACAGGACGACGCGCCGCTCGACGCCGAGCGAAGCCGGTGCGGCCTTTTTCCAACGCATCAAGCCCGCCATCGAGGAAATAAACGAAGCCAGGCTTCAGGCGGCCAACCGACGATCCGAGCCGTCCGGCATCCTGCGTGTGAGTGCCCCGGTTCTGTTCGGCCCGGATTTCCTGATGCCGGTCATCGCCGACTATATGCGGACATATCCCCAGGTTGAGGTTGACCTCCAGCTTTCCGATGAATTTGTCGATCTGGATGCCGTGGGTCTCGATCTGGCGGTCCGGATCGGCGATTTGCCGGATTCCAGTCTACGGGCGAAGCGGCTGGGGGCGCTGCGGCGCGTCGTGTTCGGCGCACCTGCCTACTTTCGACAACACGGCCGACCGGCCCATCCGCTCGAATTGCGTGAGCATGAATGCATCGTACGAACCGTTGACGGCCGCCCGGGCGAATGGATGTTTCAGATTGAAGGCAAGCCCCGGCCGGTGAAGGTCGCGGGCACCTTCCGGTCCAATTTGATGATATCGATCTATGCAGCCGCGGTTCACGGCTTGGGTCTGGGCTACTCCCCGCTTTGGCAGGTAAAACACCTGGTGGACGATGGCCGCCTGGAACTGGTTCTGACCGAATTCGAGCCGGTGCCGGTGCCGATACACGCCGTGTGGCCGGAAGGCAGGTCGTCCTCGGCCAAAGTACGCGCTTTTCTGGACCTGTTGGCATCTCGCCTGGAACTCAGGAACCTTTAGGGCCCAAACCAAACTGAGCGCCGATCTTACCTCATCGATATCAAGTTCGTGATCAGAACTGCCTTGACGGCGTCGAGTGCTGGTTGATGGACCTCCAAATGACCGATGTCCTTCAGTTGATCGATCGTCAAATCTGCCAGTGCCCTGCGTCTTGCGGCGGTCCGCCGCCATCTCGTGAATGCAGCGATCATCATTGCTGCGCTTTTCAAGCCAGACCCAAGCAAGCGTTTGGACATGCCGCGGGCGGCGCGAGTTTCCGTGTGAGCCATTGTTTTGGTCTCCCATTTCGAGTTTGCGGATGGGAGCGTGCCACGCAGGTGTTTTCGGGCTGTTCGGCTGTGTGTGAACAATTGGGAGGAGTCCGACGATCCGCCGTTAAATCGGTGTTAAATCGATCCACCGAGATGCTATTCTGTCGCCGCGGTCAAAGTCTGGAGACGATTTGTGCGCATCCGGTTGCTTGGTGGCCTGGAGGTTACTTCCCCGGAGCGCCGGCCCGTCCGGTTCGCCACACGCAAGACTTCGCTTCTTTTTGCTGCTCTGGTTCTCGCAGGCCGCCGCGGCCATCGTCGCGAGCAGCTTTCCGAAGCCTTTTGGCCGGGGCGAAGCAATGGGCAGGCCCGCAATAGTTTGCGTCAGGCGCTGGTCGACATCAGGCGCACGTTCCCCGCCAGCTCGGATGCCACCGTCTACATCGATGGGGATCAGGAAACCGTCGCGCTTATTGCCGGTCCGGATGAGGCGGACATCTCGATCTTCGACCGGAAGCTGGAGGAGGGCCGGACCACTGATCTCGCCTTCGCCGCCGATATCTACCGCGGTGAGTTGCTTGCCGGGCAAGCCATTCCTGACGAACTGGACGAGTGGTTTGGACCCTATCTGAGCAAGTATCAGCGCAAAGCGCTGCAGTTGGTCGATCGGCTGAGCCTGGCGTTGCCCGCACCCGGCTCAGCGGAAGAGACGGCCTGCGAAGGGCTCGCGGAGAGATTGCTCGCCTCGGATCCGACGGCGGAGGCGGCCCATCGGGCGCTGATCCGCATCCACGCTCATCGAGGTCACGAAAACGCCGCCTTGCGCCAGTTCGAGCTGTGTCGGGCAGCTTTGAAAAAACATCTGGATGCAGAGCCTGAGGAGCAGACAAGCTCGCTGGCGGCTTCTCTGCAGTCCCGTGAACGACCTGAACGTCCGCGGCCGGAGCCAAGCTCCGGCGTCGCATCACTGGCGCAGGTTCTGGCGGCCCCGACGAGGCGCGACGACCACCCATCGGTAGCGGTGCTGCCGTTTCAGAATCTAAGCGGTGATATGGAGCAGGAATATTTTGCCGACGGTATGGTGGAAGACATTGTCACGGCCTTGGCTCACTTTCGTCACCTGTTCGTAGTCGCACGGAATTCGAGCTTCACCTACAGGGACGGTCCGTAGACATAGAGCAGGTCGGGCGTGAGCTGGGCGTGCGCTATGTGGTCGAGGGAAGTGTTCGCCGGGCTGGCGACCGCCTGCGCATCGCCGGGCAGCTCATCGACACCTCGACAGGGGCCTATCTCTGGGCCGACCGTTTTGACGGAGCGCTCGCCGAAGTCTTCGATCTGCAGGACCAGGTCGCCTGGAGCATTGTCGGCGCAATCACACCGAAAATGGAGGAGGCTGAGATCGAGCGTGCCAAACGCAAACCGACTGAAAGCCTCGACGCCTATGACTACTATCTCCGCGGGCTGGCGGCCTTTGACCGGACGATCACTAGTAGGTCGGCCATTGACGATGCCTTGCGCCTCTTCATGAAGGCGATCGACCGTGACCCGGAGTTTGCCGCAGCCTATGCGCGGGCGGCGCGGTGCTACGCTACCCGAAAAAGCAACGGCTGGATGGTCGACCGCGCGAAAGAGAATGCCGAGGCTACTCGACTGGCCAGGAGAGCGGTCGAACTCGGAAGGGACGATGCGATTGCGCTTTCCTTCGGTGGATACGTGCTCGGCTACGTAGGTGGCGACCTTGACGACAGTGCGGCTTGCATCGATCGCGCGCTCGTTCTCAACCCGAATCTAGCGGCCGCGTGGGGCCTAAGCAGCTGGGTCAGGGCTTGCTTTGGCGAGCCAGGCAAGGCCGTCGAGCACGCCGCGCTTGCCATGCGCCTAAGCCCATTGGATCCACGCCTGTTCGCTTGGCAATTCAACACCGGGCTCGCTCATTTTTGTGCCGGCCACTACGATGACGCTGCCACTTGGGCGGGAAAGTCGCTGCGGTACCAACCGAACTACGTGAGCGCGATGCGTGTAGTGGCGGCGAGTCATGTCCTAGCGGGGCGCCTGTCGGAAGCGCAGCAGATGATGGCCCGGGTCTGCGAGCTCGATCCCTCGCTGCGGCTTTCGAATCTTGCCGAGGTGCTGCCGCCGTTTTATCGACCGGACGATCGCAGCAGGTACATCGAAGGCCTTCGCAAGGCGGGCCTGCCGGACTAACGCCCTCTCAGCGTGAGGCGAGGCCGTCTTATGCCGGCTTCGTGCTTCGCGCGTCGGCGGGACGCGCGAGCGCTGTGGTATCAGACCTTGGCGACGATCCGCATGAAGGCGGGCATGTCATCGCCGAAGCCGACGGTCGCGTCATTGTCTTCCTGGCGCTGGCGGGCAGGGCGCTCGCGCTGCGGCCTGGTGTCGCCGCGTTCGGGCGCGCGCCGTTCGTTGCGATCGGGCGAAGCGTTCCGTTCAGGTGAAGCTTGGCGCTCGCTGTTTTCCGAGCGGATCGCCTCTTTGCGGGTACGCCGCTCGCCGATGTCGGCGACCGCGGCTTCGGCCACGACCGGCTGTTCCTCGCTCACCGCTTCCGGCGTAGCTTCCTCGCCACGTTTGGCGTGGCGCTCGCGCGGCCTGCGCTCCTTGGTGTCGTCCTTGCGCCCGGCGCGGCGTGGCGCACCACGGCCACGGCGGGGGGCCTCATCCTCGCCACCCTCGCTGGCGACAACCGTCGACAGGTCGCCGTCATGCCACTCGATCTTGGTGCCGATCAACCGTTCGATGGCGTCGATGTATTTGGTGTCCGACTTGGTCGCGATGGTGAAGGATTTGCCGGAGCGTCCGGCGCGGCCGGTGCGGCCGATGCGGTGGACATAATCCTCGGCGTGGATCGGCACGTCGTAGTTGAAGACATGGCTGACGTCGGGAATGTCGAGGCCGCGCGCCGCGACGTCCGAAGCGACAAGGTAGCGCAGCTTGCCGTCACGGAAATTGGCCAGCATCTGCATGCGCGCGCGCTGGTCCATGTCGCCATGCAGGGCGCCGGCGTCGAAATCATATTTCAGCAGCGAGCGGAACAGCTCCGACACCTCGACCTTGCGGTTGCAGAAGATGATGGCGTTCTTCAGCTCGGCATCCTCGGCCTTCATCAGATTGCGCAGCGTCTCGCGCTTGTCCCAAGGCTTTGGCCCGGATTTCACCAGCCGCTGGATGATGTTGGTGGCGGCGGACGCAGCCTTCGACACTTCGACGCGCACCGGCGCGTGCAGGAATTTCTCGGTGAGCTTGGTGATCTCCGGCGGCATCGTCGCCGAGAAGAACAGCGTCTGCCTGGTGAACGGGATCATCTCGCAGATACGCTCGATGTCGGGGATGAAGCCCATGTCGAGCATGCGGTCGGCCTCGTCGATGACGAGGATCTCGACGCCATTGAGCAGGAGCTTGCCGCGCTCGCGATGGTCGAGCAGGCGGCCGGGGGTCGCGATCAGCACATCGGCGCCGCGCTCGAGCTTCTTGTCCTGCTCGTCGAAGGACACGCCGCCGATCAGCAGCGCGATATTGAGCTTGTGGTTCTTGCCGTATTTGACGAAGTTTTCCTCGACCTGCGCGGCTAGCTCGCGCGTCGGCTCGAGGATCAGCGTACGCGGCATGCGGGCGCGGGCGCGGCCCTTTTCCAGCCGGGTGAGCATCGGCAGGACGAACGACGCCGTCTTGCCGGTGCCGGTCTGGGCAATGCCCAGCACGTCCTTGCCGAGCAAGGCGTGCGGGATAGCACCAGCCTGGATCGGCGTCGGCTCGGTGTAGCCGGCATCGGTAACTGCGGAAAGGACCTTCGGCGACAGGCCGAGGTCTGCGAAGGTCAACGCTTCTTGAGCGATCTGGGTGTCTGAGGACAAGTTTGGCTGTCTTTGGCTGGTTCGGGGGCGCAACATAAGCAGTCGCGGCAAGCGCCGCGCGCCTGCAAGATTGGTATTGCAGGTAGGCGCAAGCCTACGATTTGTCAACACAAACGGGCGGCATTGGCGCGATTGTGAAGTCGTAACCTTAATCGCGATGCTTAATTTGCGCAGTGGCTGCCGCGCCGGCTCAATAGCGGAACTGTTCGGCGAGAATGCGCTCGTTCCACGAATGGTTGGGATCGAACAGCAGCGTCGCCGTTGCGGTCGGCGATTCCCTCACCGTGACCGTCGTCACCGCCTTGACTTCGGTGTGGTCGGCGGCGGCATTCACGGGCCGCTTTTCCGGCTCCAGAATGTCGAAACGCACGATCGCCTTGTTGGACAGCAGCGCGCCGCGCCAGCGGCGCGGACGAAACGGGCTGACCGGGGTCAGCGCCAGCAGCGGAGCGTCGAGCGGCAGAATCGGCCCGTGCGCCGACAGATTATACGCGGTCGAGCCGGCCGGCGTCGCAATCATAACGCCGTCGCAGTGCAATTCCTCCAGCCGCTCTTGCCCATCCACGGTGATGCGGATCTTGGCGGTCTGGTAGGACTGGCGCCAGAGCGCGACCTCGTTGATCGCCAGCGCCGAAATCGTCTCACCCTCCGCCGTCACCGCCTGCATCTCCAGCGGACGGATCGTTTCGGCGACCGCAGCTGCGATGCGCCCGGTCAAGCCGCTGGCGCGGTATTCGTTCATCAGGAAACCGATGGTGCCACGGTTCATGCCGTAGACCTTCTTTCCAGTGCTCATCGTCTCGCGCAGGGTCTGTAGCAGAAAGCCGTCGCCACCGAGCGCCACGACGATCCCGGCATCCTCGACGGATGCCTGGCCGTAGCGTGCCGAAAGGCTTTCCAGCGCTGCATTGGCGTCGGCTGTACCGGATGAAACGAAGGCGAAACGGCTGGCGGTTTTGCTCATGGCTCTCAACGACAACCGATTGGCAACGACCGATTGGTGGCGACCGGTTGCGGGGTCGCGCCAGCGCCGGGTTAGCATGGGCGGGCATTTCTGCAAAGGGAGGGAGGTGTCTTGAGATGGCGGCCAAACAGGGCGCACTCGCGCATCATGTCGGGGGACAAAATGATGTGATGGTTAAGACCTGCCTTAAACTCTCGTAAAGCCGGATCGATCATGTTAGCCGGCAGTGGATGGGCGGCGTGGGGCTAACCAGTCGAGGCCGATCTATTGCCGCTGGCACGCTTGATTATCGTCTTCCTGATGCTGGCAAGTTTTGCCCTGGCTTTCGCGGAACTGGTGCGCCAGTCGGAGGAAAAGAGTTTTAGACCCGAGCCCACGGCCTCACGCTGCGGCGACGCGGCGGGGACACCCTGCCCGCAAAGGGCGCTTTGACGCTACAACGCTAGTCCTTATCGGGCGAGCAGATGGCAGCCGGCCTGGCGCTTTTGCGCGAGATACTCGTCGACAAGCTGGCGATAGCGGACTTTGCCGAAGCTCGGGAAATGCCCGCCATGCACGACCGAGACATCGAGACCGCGCATACGAAGCAGCGTTTCGACATAGTCGTCGATATCGGAGTGATAAACGTCGTCGATCAGCGGGCCGTCATAGATGATGTCGCCGGAGAACAGGATGCCCGTCCTGTTTTCGTAGAGCGCAATGCCGCCGGGTGAATGGCCGGGCGTGTGGATCACCTCGAAGGCACGGTCGCCGAGATCGACGATGTCGCCTTGTTCGAGCAACCGGCCGGCTGGTGCGGGCAGGATCTGGTAGCGCTTCGTATCCCAGCCTTGCGGCATGCCGTCGAACATCTCCTCGGTGGCATAGCGGTCGGCAACCGTCCATTCGTTGCGCGGGTCGGCGAGGATCTCGGCCTCGGCCGGGTGCACGCAGCGGTCGGGAAATTCGTGATGGCAGCCGATATGGTCGAAATGCGTGTGGCTGGCCACGCAGGTGAGCTTGCGTTCCGTGACCAGCGGTACGTGGCGGCGCAGGCTGAAATGGCCGAGGCCGGTGTCGAACAGCAGGTCGCGGTCGCGGCCCCGCACATGCCAGATGTTGCAGCGGAAGAACGGCTTGATCCACGGCTCGTGGATCAGCGTCACGCCATCGCCCATGCGGATGCTCTCGTACCAGTTAGGAGCGTCGATAATTGGAAGCGTGTTCATGTTCAGTCCGCAAGCAGGATGATGTCGCCAGCATCGCACGATACGGCGACCACGTCGCCGGGCTGGACGGCCGATGCGGCGGGAACCTTGGCGATGAAGTGCAGCGCCGGGTCGGTCGTGGAGGTCCCCAGCACACGCTTGAAGCTACCCTGGAAGACGACGTCGCTGACCTTGATCATGCCAAGCGCTACAGCGCCGCCGATCGCACCGAGGACAAGATGCTCCGGCCGGATAGCCAGCGCAACCGTCGAGCCGGCCGGCAATGTGCCGGCCAGGGAGAGCGACCCAAGCTTCGTGGTGACGGTGATTTTGCCGCTCTTCGCCTCGGTCACTGTTCCGGAAATCAGCGTGCTTTCGCCCATGAAGGTCGCGGAAAAGCGCGTCGCCGGCCGTGCATAGACGCGCTCTGGTGGCCCTTCATCCTCGATGCGCCCGTCATTCATCACCACGCAATGGTCGGCCAGCGCCATCGCCTCTTCCTGGTCGTGGGTGACGTGGATGAAGGCGGTGCCGACACGCTTCTGGATCGCCTTCAACTCGTCCTGCATCTGCCGGCGCAATTTGAGGTCGAGCGCACCGAGCGGCTCGTCGAGCAGGAGCACCGCCGGCTCGACCACCAGGGCGCGCGCCAGTGCCACGCGCTGCCGCTGCCCGCCGGAAAGCTGGTGCGGCTTCTTGTCGAAGGCGGTGGCGAGGCCAACCAGCGCCAGCGCCTCGCGCGCCCTTGCTGCCCGGGTTGCGCCATTGACACCCTGCATGCGCAGGCCGAAGCCGACATTGCTGCCGACGCTCATATGTGGGAACAGCGCATAGTCCTGGAACACGGTCGTCGTCGGCCGCTTCGCCGGTGGTACTGCGGTGCAGTCCTCGCCGCGGATCAGCACCTTGCCTTCGCTCGGCATGACGAAGCCGCCGAGAATGGACAAAAGCGTCGTCTTGCCGGAGCCGGACGGCCCAAGCAGGATCGTGTAGCTGCCCGGCTCGATCGTCAGCGAGACGTTCTTCAGCACCGTGTGCTGGCCGAAGCGATGCGAGACAGAGCTTATATCGACCAGTGGCGCGGTCATGCCGGCTTCCTCCGCAACAGCATCAGCTCGAACAATACCACCAGCACGATGGAGACGGCGAAGACCAGCGAGCCGACGGCGTTGGTCTTGGGATTGAGACCGGAGCGCAGCAGGTTCCAGATCTCGACCGGCAGCGTCGTGTCGAAGCGCGTCAACAGGAACGAGATGACGAATTCGTCCCAGGAGAAGGTCATCGACAGGAAGAAGCCGGCGAAGATCGCCGGTGCCATCACTGGCACGGTGATCAGCAGCAGCACCTTCCATTCGGGCGCGCCGAGGTCGCGCGCCGCGCGCTCGATATTGATCTGGTGGTCGCCCATCTGGCTGTAGACGATGGCGAAGCAGAGCGGCAGGTTGATCACGACATGGCCGATGCCGGCGGCAGTGAGCGACTTCGGCATGCCGGCCCAATTGAACAGTACCAGCAGCCCCATGCCGATGATGAGATAGCTGACGGTCAGTGGCAGCGTGATCAGCCCACGCATCAGGCCCGAGCCCGGCAAGGCGAAGCGTGCAAAACCCCAGGCTGAGAGAAAGCCGAGCGTGACGGCGACAGCCGAAGAGAGGACGGCCACCAGCAGCGAGTTGACCAGCGCCGAGGTGAGCCGCGTATCGGCGAGCACGGCCTCGTACCAGCGCAGCGACGGCCCGGTGAAGGGCGGGATCGGAAACGACGTCGCCTGCAGCGAAAACAGCACCAGAACGACGACCGGCAAGAAGATGAAGCCATAGATGGCGATGGCGTAAAGGCCGGAGACGAGGCGGATGAGAGCGCGCATGGTCAGGCCCGCTCGATCTTCAACCAACGGGCGCAGGCGAGATAGGCGATGGTGACGACCGCCATCAAGATGATCGACAGCGCCGAGGCGAGCGGAAAATCGCCGCGCCGGCCGATCTGCATCATGACGAGCTGCGGCATCAACAGCTCATTGTTGCCGCCGAGGATCTGCGGTGTGATGTAGTCGCCGATGCACAGCACAAAGGTGAGGAAGGCGCCGACCATGATGCCAGGCAGCGTCAGCGGCAGAACGACATGCAGGAATGTCCGGATCGGCCCGGCGCCGAGGTCGGCTGCGGCCTTGCGGTAGCTGGGGCTGAGCTGCTTCAGATTGGCGAAGATCGTCAGCGTCAACAGCATGACGAAGAAATGCACGAAGCCGGTGACGGTCGCTAGCCGCGTATTGGCAAGCTGCAGCGGATCGCTGAACAGCCCGGAGCCGGTCAGCGCGCGGTTGACGACGCCGTTCTGCGCCAGCACCAGCAGCCACGAATAGGAACGCACGACATAGGAGGTCCAGAACGGCAGCACCGCCAGCATCAGCGCCAGCCGCTGCCAGCGCTCCGGCACCTGCTCGGCCAGGATCCAGGCGAAGGGATAGGCAAGCAGCACCGAGATCACGGTGACGATGGCCGTGACCTGCAGCGAGTTCACCATCGCCTGCCAGTAAGATGGATTGGCAAAGAACTGGCTGTAGTTGGACAGCGTGAAGCCGCCGCCTTCATGCGCCGTCAGGCTGGATACCGCCATGGCGACGAAGGGCAGCACGAAGAACAGCAACGTCCAGCCGAGCGCCGGCGTGACCAGCGCCCAGGGCAGGGCACGCCCGCCCTTGCTGGAAAAGTTCACGACCGGCAGCCGGTCATTGCGCCTGCAGCATTTCGGTCCAGACGTCCTGCATCTTCTTGTCGAGATCGGCGTTCGGCGCCGGATAGGACTGGGCGCGGGCAAGGAACTCCGGCTGCTCGTCGAAGCGCAGGATCTTCTTCTGCTCGTCGCTCAGCGCCGCTTTGGTGTTGGCCGGCATGCCCCAATAGCAGGACGAGGTGGCGAGCCGCGCCTGGCCTTCGGGGCTCATAATGTACTGGATGAATTTAAGTGCCAGGTTCTTGTTCTTGGAATCCTTGAACATTGCCAGCGACTGCGACCACAGCACGGCGCCTTCCTTCGGGATCGAGAAGTCGAGCGCCGGGTTTTCCTTGGCCAGCCCCGCCGTCACCCATTCGCCACCTCCGACCAGTATGTCGACCTCGCCGGTCGCCAGCGCTGTCTGGCTGGCGGTCACTTCGCCGACCAGCTTGGCATTGGCCTTCATTTTGAGCAGCTGTTCCTTGATGGCGGGAAGGTCGGCTTCGGTCAGTTCCGCCGTCTTCTTGCCGATCGCCAGTGCGGCCATGCCGATGACCGGCAGGTAATAATCGTAGATGGCGATCTTGCCCTTGTATTTGTCGCCGGTCAGCGCGGCAAGCGACTGCATGTCGGCCGGGTCGACCTTGGTCTTGTTGTAGCCGATCGTGTTGTAGCCGAACTTTTCGGTGATGCCGTAACGCTTGCCGTCGACGACGGTGGAGCTATCCATCTTCACCTGCGGAAACAGGTCGACCAGCGGCAGCTTGTCTTCCGGTAGCGGCTCGAACAGGCCTTTTTCGACGCCGCGCGGTACGTCGATGCTGTCGATCACCATCACGTCCCAGTCGCCGGGCTGTGATTGATCGACGATGGCCAGGCCGGCGCCGGTGCCTTCGAACTCCTTGACATTGACCTTGACGCCGTTGGCCTCCTCGAACGGCTGCAACAGCGCCGGATCGGCGTGATCGCACCAGATCAGCGCGTTCAGGTCCTGCGCCTGAGCGAGGCTGCCAGCCGCCAGCAGCAGTGCTGCCGCGGCGCACGCGCCTTGGAGATGGCTCTTCAGAACGGAAAGCGGGTTCCTGGTAATTGGATTGGGGGTCTTTGGATTGATGGACATCGAGTGTTCTCCCTTGCCTTTTTGGCTTGTGGCAAAAAATTGAACCAATTCTAAAATTGAGTCAATTCTGTTTTTGTGGCAAACAGCCGCTATGAGCGGATTGCGGGCAAGGCAGAAGGCGGATCGGCACCGCCGCATTATCGAGGCGGCAGCGGACCTATTCCGCGATGCCGGTTATGAAGGCGCCAAGATCGAGACCATCGCGGCGCAGGCCGAAGTCTCGGTCGGCACGATCTACAATTACTACCAGAACAAGGGCGACATCCTCGGCGCCATCGTCTCGCTGGAGGTCAACGAGGTGCTCAATGCCGGGCGCGGCGTCGTCGCCAACCCGCCGGCCAATGTCGGCGACGCGCTGGATACGCTGCTCGGCATCTATATCGAACATTCGCTGCATTATCTCAGCAAGGAGATGTGGCGGCAGGCGATGGCGATCTCGACGCAACTGCCGGACAGCCCGTTCGGCCAGGCCTATACCGCGCTCGACCGGGCACTGACCGAGCAGATCCGTGCGCTGATCGCCCGCCTGCAGGCGCTCGGCCTGGTGCGCCGCGACATCGACGGGCCGGCGCTCGGCGAACTCATCTTCAACAACATGAACATGATGTTCATCGAATTCGTGAAGCGCGAGGAGGCGAGAATTGCCGAACTGCGCACGGCGATACGCAGGCAGAACAGGATATTGGTGGCGGCGATTGGGGTTTGACTGCAGTCACCCAGCCGAAAGACCTGCCCGAGCGAGGGCTTCGGGCGCCGGCGTGACGTGCCCGTGCGGCTTGCAGTAGACGGGGTCGATCGCGTGATAGCCAAGCAGATGGCCGAGTGGCGCCAGGATCCCCAGCGCCACTCGCTGAATCGCAGGTGGCGGGTGCGTGAAGACGATCACGTCGGCAAATTCCCTGGCGATGACTGCTGCCTGAAGCGGCGAAGGCCTGCCTTTTTTGTCCACCTTGCCGGCATTGGCCAGGCCGAAGAGCATGCCAATCAGCAGCTCGAAACGGTTCGGGTCGATATCATCCGCACCTGGTGCCCGGTCGACTTCGACCAGGACATGCGCTTCTTCGGTTTTGCTGCTGTTCCACCAATCATGTGCGACGCCTGCTTCGATCGCGGCGGATTGGCCAGGCCCCAGAGACAAAGTCTTTCCGGCGATGCAAGCGTCGAGCCGGCCGCCGAGGACGGTAAACCGTTCCGTCAGGTTCGGGTGGAAGTGCTCGCCCACCACTGCGGCTCCCGGCCGAGCGGTCAGATGGGCGATGCCTGGCCCATCTCCGCGGTCTTCCGTGCCACGCAGGATGACAGCATATTCGCCGGTCACCTTGTTCTCGTAGACATCTCCACAGCGTGACATGGATCAGCTCGTGGGTTCATAGCATCAGCGCCGCCAACTATACGGTTGAAGGCATGGTGCTTCAACGACTACAGGCGCCGACGTTCTGTTAACACAGGCGCGACGCCCTACCGAATATGCTTTGGAGGCCGCGCTCGCGGAAACGGCACGACCGTCAGCGGCGCCTTGCGGAATTCTGCGATGGCTATTTCTTCAATCAGCGCGTCGAGGGCCTCGTTGACGCGCCGGCTCGTTTCATCCGCGCCGCAGAGGCGGTTTTGTGCGCACTCCAAAAGCTCGCGCGCCGCGGCGAAATCACTTCGCATGACAACACCCTTTGGTTTTTGGCCCGCCGCACCGACATTGTCGGCGCGCTTAATTGAGCGAGTGCTAATATACACAGGAGCAATTTAATCGAATGGTACGAGATGGCCGAGGCCGGGAGAGCGGGCCGAAATGACGGCTCTGCAACGGCGAAGACACGCCCGGGCTCAGCGTTTCCAGATATGAGATGCTAGCTCGTTGTCTGGCGACAGATTTTGCCAGCAATTTCACGGAAGTTTCTGGTGACCCGACGAGGACGGTCCCGACACGTACGCCCCTAGTACGATCTTGGGCGGCTTAGATATTCTCTGGCGGCGGCAATCTGGCGTCGATGCTCGCGGAGGAAAGCCGCGCCGAAACAAATCGCAAAGGCCAGTACGGAAAGGCTTGTCGTTGCTCTTGATGCTGGATCGGGATCGGGACTTATCAGGAAACGGAAACCAAGCGCGAAGGCGAAGACGATAAGGCCGCCAAACATACCGTTGATGAAGGGGGCGGTCGTGCGTTTCTGCTCCAACGAAGACTCCTAGGTTTTCCGCTAGGGAACTATGGTTTCCGCTAGGGAATATATGCGTTGAAGCTGATGTGCTACCGATCTGACGGCCCCGGCCTGTGGATATCGGGGACGAGCAGATATCAAGCGCCCCCGAGGTCTCAAGAAGCCCGCACTGGTGCCCCCGGACGGAATCGAACCGCCGACCTTCGGTTTACAAAACCGCTGCTCTACCAGCTGAGCTACAAGGGCACGGCGCTCGGGTTAGCATATTTGCTGCGCCAGTAAAGACAAAACTCCGTTTTCGGCTGCCGCGACCGCGCCGGTTCTGCCGCCAGGGCGTCCTGAAAACGGCCAATTCGCTTCCTATATTGACCGAAGGTGCAATCGCATCAGCGAGGCTGTCGCATGATCAGGTTTGTCATCATTCTCCCGCTCGTCGTCGTGGCCTGGGTTCTCCTGGTGAAGCTCGTCAGGGATCTGAAGCGCGCCAATATCGACTGGACCGGCGTCACCACCATCATCGGCTTCATCGCGCTCGCCTTCTGGCTTCGCCATATCACCGGCATGGGCTGAGGTCTGCCGATTGTTCCGGTGAACTGTCGACCGGCGACTGTTCGTGGTCGCGGCCGACGCATCAGGCCGGGCGATTTCTCCCTTCGAGAAAAAATCCAAAAAGATCTTCGAACCTTTTTCCTTGTTGCGACGACTGACGGTCAAGAGGCGGTGGGTCGCCTCTCACAACAAGGAGATCGTCATGTTCAAACGCACCATCGTTTCCGGCCTCGTCGCCACCACCGTCGCCGCCGCCATGCTGGTTGGTACGGTTCAGCCTTCGGCCGCCCATCACAAGCACTACAACAAGCACCTCGGCATCGGCATTGCTGCAGGTGTCGGCGGCTTCCTGCTCGGCAGCGCGCTCGCCCAGCCGCGCACCGTCTATATCGAGGAAGACGGCGGCTCCTGGCATGTCCGGCGCTGCCTCAATCGCTACCAGAGCTACGACCCGTACTCGGACACCTATGTCGGGTACGACGGTTATCGCCATCGCTGCCACCTTTGAGAGCCACTACCGCCCGTTTTGAGAGGAGGTGACCGTTTCAGGCAACCGGAAGAAGGGGCATCCCACCGCCCCTTTTTCTGTATGTCTGAGTTCCTATTCGAATGGTCGACTGCCAATGTCGGCATAGCTCATCATTTTTGAATTGGGCGCCGTCGACGAAACTGCCAATCTCCCCCCTTGCGGGGGAGATGCCCGGCAGGGCAGAGGGGGGTGCTGCCCCGCACTACTTGTCAATAGATGACAGTCAAGCCTACGCCAATTCCCAGTTGGAGTGGCTGAACATCGACGTCGGCGATCCTTCGCACCCCCGTCTGTCCTGCCGGACATCTCCCCCGCAAGGGGGGAGATTGGATTGCCGCACGGCTTTCGCCAATCGCCAACACTGAAAACTGCCTTATCCCGCCGTTCGGCTCTTGCCGATGTACAGGGGTTTCCCAGCAGCCTAATCTACAAGCCGAACAGCAATCTACTGCCGAGCCGAAACAGGGAGAGGGCGCTTGGGCGAGCACGATCCGAACGAAGAGCCGATCGAGACGATTTTCCGCAACGGCACAATCACCACCGTCGGCATCCTGCTGGCGTTCTCGCTGGGCTTCATCACGCATTGGGCCGCCAACCCGATACCATGGGAAATCTATCACCTGGCCGCCGTCGTGCCGATTTTGATCGGCATTGCCCTGCAGATACGAGCGCTGCGGTTGCTGCTCGACATAACGTGTCTACAACGGCGCGTTTATGAACGCGCCAATCGCATCTTCATTGCCGGCCTCATCTTCACGGCCTGCGGAGTTGGGCTGGCGATGCTGCTTGATTTCTACGACCTATCGACCAAGAGCGCGGTGCCCGGGGCCTAGCTCTGGCCATCCTGGCAGATGTCGCACCATTCGGCGCTGGTCAGCGCTGCCATGCGCTCGGTTCGCTGCCAAGGCCGGGAGGGGTCGGCAGCCCGCCGATCATCCTCGTCACCTCCGCCGCCGCATCGCGCACCAACGGGCCGATCTCGGCCAACCGTTCCGGCGTGACGCGCACCGTCGGCCCGGAGACCGAAACGCCGCCAATCGGCTCGCCGAATTCGTTGAAGATGGCGGCGGCAACGCAGCGCATACCCGGATGCCGCTCCTCGTCGTCGACCGACCAGCCGCGCAGCTTGATCGTCACCAGGTCGCGGGCGAGAGCCGAGATGTCGGACAGCGTGTTTTCAGTGAAGCGCTCCAGGCCGGCCCGGCGCAGGATGGTGGCGACGCGTTCCGGCTCGAGATGCGCCAGCACTGCCTTACCGATGCCCGAGGCATGGAAGGAACTGCGCGTGCCCGGCCGGAAGAAGGCGCGGATCGCCTGGTGTGTTTCGACCTGGCTGACGAAGACGACGCAATCGTCCTCGGCGACGCCGAGATTGGCGGTCTCGCCGGTCTTCTCCATCAATTCCTGCATGACGATGCGGGCGCGGTCGACCAGCTTGCGGCGGCGCAGGAACGCCGCGCCCATGCGATAGGTTTCGACGCCGATCGACCACAGCTGGTCGGTGCCGTCGAACTCGACCATGCCATGGTTCTCCAGCGTCGTCAGCATGCGGTAGGCGGTGGATGCTGGCAGACCGGAATTGGCGGCGATCTCGCTCAGCGACAGGCCACTGCCATCGGCCACGATCGCCAGGATGCGCAACGCCCGGTCCAGCGACTGCACCGAGGCGGCCTCGGACGGCCCGTTGAAGGCGCGTGGCCGTCCGCGCTGCCGTTTTTCAGTGGTTTCCATGGATCCATTCTTCCCCTGTTTGGCCAAGCAAGCAATGAAAAAGTTTTTCACCGGTTTGCGAAGCGAATTCGTGGAAAACAGAAAGGCCAATCAATTCAATCTACAAGAGCCGTTCTATGGAAATGAAAAAATATTCTGAAAAAATTGAAAAATAGCCGCCCTGCTGGCATCATCGGCCATCAACAATTCCGTGGAGGCTGACATGGCCAGGATGCGCGCAGTCGACGCAGCGGTTCTCGTTCTCGAAAAGGAAGGGATCTCCTGTGCCTTCGGCGTGCCGGGTGCTGCGATCAATCCGCTCTATTCGGCGCTGAAGGCGAGGGGCAGCATCCGCCACATCCTTGCGCGGCACGTCGAGGCGGCTTCGCATATGGCCGAAGGGTTTACCCGCGCCAGATCGGGCAATATCGGTCTGTGCATCGGCACTTCGGGTCCGGCCGGCACCGACATGGTCACCGGCCTGTATTCGGCCGCCGCCGATTCTATTCCCATCCTCTGCATCACCGGGCAGGCGCCGCGGGCGCGCCTCAACAAGGAGGATTTCCAGGCCGTCGACATCGCCGCCATCGCCGCGCCGGTCACCAAATGGGCGGTCACTGTCATGGAGCCTTATCTGGTGCCGATGGCGCTGCAAAAGGCGTTCCACCTGATGCGCTCGTCGCGGCCGGGGCCGGTTCTCGTTGATCTGCCGGTCGATGTGCAACTGGCCGAGATCGAGTTCGACATCGATGCCTATGAGCCGCTGGTGCCGTTCAAGCCGGCAATGTCGCGCGCTCAGGCGGAGAAGGCCCTGAAAATGCTCAATGCGGCCGACAAGCCGCTGATCGTCGCCGGCGGCGGCATCATCAACGCCGATGCGTCCGATCTGCTGATCGAGTTCGCCGAAGTCACCGGCGTGCCTGTTATTCCGACGCTGATGGGCTGGGGCGCGATCCCCGACGACCACCGCCTGATGGCTGGCATGTGCGGGCTGCAGACCTCGCACCGCTACGGCAATGCGACGATGCTCGAAGCCGATTTCGTATTCGGCATCGGCAACCGCTGGGCCAACCGCCACACCGGTTCGGTCGACGTCTACACCAAGGGCAAGAAATTCATCCACGTCGATATCGAACCGACGCAGATCGGCCGCGTCTTCGCGCCGGACCTTGGCGTTGTCTCGGACGCCGGTGCGGCGCTTAAAATGCTGCTCGACGTCGCCACCGAATGGAGGACGGCCGGGAAATTGCGCGACTGGTCGGGCTGGGCCGGCGAATGCCGGCAGCGCAAGAAGACGATGAAGCGCAAGACGCATTTCGACCAGGTGCCGCTGAAGCCGCAGCGCGTCTACGAGGAGATGAACAAGGCGTTCGGCCGCGACACCACCTACGTCACCACGATCGGCCTGTCGCAGATCGCCGGGGCGCAATTCCTGCATGTCTACAAGCCACGCAACTGGATCAATTGCGGCCAGGCCGGGCCGCTCGGCTGGACATTGCCGGCAGCACTCGGCGTTCGCGCCGCCGATCCGGACCGTGCCATTGTCGCACTTTCCGGCGATTATGATTTCCAGTTCATGATCGAGGAGTTGGCAGCCGGCGCGCAGCACAGATTGCCCTACATCCATGTCGTGGTGAACAATGCCTATCTCGGCCTGATCCGCCAGGCGCAGCGCGGCTTTTCGATGGACTTCGAGGTCAGCCTCGCCTTCGAGAACGTCAATCGACAGGGCGATCCCGAGGCTGGCTACGGTGTCGACCACATCGCTGTCGCCGAGGCGATGGGCTGCAAGGCGGTCCGGGTGCGCAAGCCGGAGGAATTCGCCGGTGCCTTCGAGGAGGCGCAGCGTCTGATGAACGAGCACCAGGTTCCGGTCGTGCTCGAATTCATCCTCGAGCGCGTCACCAACGTCTCGATGGGTACCGAAATCGACAAGATCACCGAGTTCGAGGAGCTTGCCGAGCATCACGAAGACGCGCCGACGGCGATCGTCATGCTCGACTAAGCTGTCTTATGAGGAACTACTGCCATGCCACGGTTTTCAGCCAACCTTTCGATGCTCTTTGGCGAGCACGACTTCCTCGACCGCTTCGATGCCGCCGCCCGAGCGGGCTTTAGGGGTGTCGAGTACATCGGCCCCTATGACCATGCGCCGGATGTCGTTGCGGCAAGGTTGAAGCAGAACGGGCTGACGCAGGTCCTGTTCAACCTGCCTGCCGGTGACTGGGCCAAGGGCGAGCGCGGCATCGCGATCCTGCCGGACCGCGTGCCGGAGTTCCGGCAAGGTGTTGCCCAAGCGATCACCTATGCCCATGCGCTGGGCTGCGACCAGGTCAACTGCCTGGCCGGCATTGCGCCGCGAGGCATCGAACGGAGCTTGCTGGAAGACGTCTTCGCCGAGACCCTGGCTTTCGCGGCGGAAAAGCTGGAGCAGGCCGGCATCAGGTTGCTGATCGAACCGATCAACACCCATGATATTCCGGGCTTCTTCCTGAATTACTCGGACCAGGCCCTGGCGCTGATCGACCGCGTCGGCTCAAAGAACCTGTTCCTGCAATACGACATCTATCACATGCAGATCATGGAGGGGGATCTCGCCCGTACCATAGAGGCAAACCTCAACCGCATCGCCCATATCCAGCTTGCGGACAATCCCGGCCGTCATGAGCCGGGGACGGGCGAGATCAATTTTCCTTTTTTATACAAGCACATCGACAGGATCGGGTACCCCGGCTGGGTCGGGGCGGAGTACAAGCCGAAGGGCGGAACGGAAGCCGGGCTCGGGTGGTTTCGGGACGGGGCCGGGCAGGGGAGTGCGGCGGCATAGACGCTACGTATCGCACGTCGCGTTCCTGCGCGCCCCCCTCTGGCCTGCCGGCCATCTCCCCCACAAGGAGGGAGATTGGATGTCACCGCCGCTTTCGCCAATTTTCGAGGTCGGGAAAGTTTAAGGGCCGGAGCGCGAACTGCCGATCTCCCCACTCGTGGGGGAGATGGCCGGCAGGCCAGAGGGGGGCGCGCAGGAACGCCGCCTTAACAAGAAACGGAGAAAGACATGGAAACCATCGGCTTCATCGGACTCGGCATTATGGGCGCGCCGATGGCGGGGCATCTGCTCAATGCTGGCTATCACCTCGTCGCCAGCGACCACCGCTCGAAACCGCCGGCGGATCTGGTCACCAGGGGATTAAAGACCATCACCGGCCATGACGCCGTCGCCCGTGCCGCCGACATTGTCATCACCATGGTTCCCGACACACCGCAGGTCGCCGACGTGCTGTTCGGCCAAAACGGCGTCGCATCCGGCCTGAAAAGAGGCAAGCTGGTCATCGACATGAGCTCGATCTCGCCGATCGAGACCAAGGCCTTTGCAAGAAAGGTCAACGATCTCGGCTGCGACTATCTCGATGCGCCGGTGTCGGGCGGCGAGGTCGGCGCCAAAGCGGCATCGCTGACCATCATGGTCGGCGGCGAGGAAACAGCCTTCGAACGCGCCAGGCCCATCTTCGAGAGGATGGGCAAGAACATCACTTTGGTCGGGCCCAACGGCGTCGGCCAGACCACCAAGGTCGCCAATCAGATCGTCGTCGCGCTGACCATCGAGGCCGTCGCCGAAGCGCTTGTCTTTGCTTCAAAAGCCGGCGCCGACCCGGCCAAGGTCAGGCAAGCGCTGATGGGCGGGCTGGCCGCCTCGCGCATTCTCGAAGTGCACGGCGAGCGCATGATCAAGCGCAGCTTCGCACCCGGCTTCCGCATCGAACTCCACCAGAAGGATCTCAATCTCGCGCTGGAAGGCGCGAAAGCCCTCGGCGTGGCGCTGCCCAACACCTCAACGACGCAGCAATTGTTCAATTCCTGCGCCGCTAATGGCGGGGCCAAGGAGGATCACTCGGCGCTTGTTCGAGCGCTGGAGCGGATGGCGGGATGTGAAGTAGGGAAGTAGGGAATAGGAGAGAATAAGGGAGTAGAGACGTGCAGTTAGCGAATACCGTGAATATGCTTTCCCCTACTCCCTTATTCCCCTATTCCCTAACCTAGAAACTTCCTCGCCGCATAAAGCGCCACCGCCGCCGCATTCGACACGTTGAGCGAGCGGATGGCGCCGGGCATGTCGAGCCGGGCCAGCGTCGTCACCGTCTCGCGCGTCTTCTGGCGCAGGCCCTTGCCTTCGGCGCCGAGCACCAGCGCTATTCTGTCGCCGGAAAAACTCTTTTCAAGCTCCGCCGGTCCATCCGAATCGAGACCGATGGTCTGGAATCCGGCATCGTGCAGCTGGCCGAGCGCATCGGCGAGGTTCTTTACCTCGATCTGGTCGATATGCTCGAGCGCGCCGGAGGCCGACTTCGCCAGCACGCCGGATTCCTGCGGGCTGTGGCGCGCCGTGGTGATCAGTGCGCCGGCACCGAAGGCCACCGCCGAGCGCAGGATCGCGCCGACATTGTGCGGATCGGTGATCTGGTCGAGCACCAGCACCAACCTGGTGTCGCCGAGCGCATCGAGGCGTTTCGGTTTCAGCGGCTCGGCCTCGATCAGCACGCCCTGGTGCACGGCATCCGAGCCGGTGACCTTGTCGATGTCCCTGGGTTCGACCAACTCCGCCTTGAAGGGCAAAGCGCCGAGATCGGCGATTGCCAGCCGCTCGGCAGCGTTGCGCGTCACCAGCATTTTCTTGATCTTGCGGCGCGGATTGTCGAGTGCGGCCCGCACCGTGTGCAGCCCGTAAAGCCGCACCAGCCCGTCCGCCGCGTTCTCGCCGGGCGGCACCGGCTGGCGTGGCCTGAACGCCGGCGCGCCGCCGCTCTTCTCGTCGCGATGCGCGCGGCGCAGCTTGGCGTAGTGGGTATCTTTCGGGGTCTTCGATTTGTTATCGTTGCTCATGGCGGCCTCTATAGCCATGTCGTCCGGCGATGGATACAGCTGCACAAGGTGCTTGTCAGGCGAGGTGCGAAATTCAGCGCTTTTTGCCGGGCTGTTGTGGTTGACAGTTTTGGGCGCTGCCGCCATAAGGCGCTTCGCGGAAGGGCTGCTTTGGCGGCCGCGACGCGTCGATGCCTCGTTGCATGGCTCCGGCGGCAGACTGGAGAGGTGCCCGAGTGGTTAAAGGGGACGGACTGTAAATCCGTTGGCTATGCCTACGTTGGTTCAAATCCAACCCTCTCCACCACTGCCGGCCCGGAAGCCCTGAAACGCAGAGCGAGCGTCGGAGCGTATCCGATGCTTGACTGAAAGGCGCGGGTATAGCTCAGTGGTAGAGCAGCAGCCTTCCAAGCTGAATATGCGGGTTCGATTCCCGCTACCCGCTCCAGTCATCTACTTGAAATCATTGATGAAATCGCTTTCTAAAGGATGCGCCGTGTCACGCGTGTCACTGGCGTGTCACTGTCTTAGTTTGGCTCGGGCCTCGGCCACCTTGCGGTTGTTGTCGAGGTCGCCGTTGCGGACGTAGCCTTGCGTTGTCTTGGTGGTGGTGTGGCCGGCCATCTTGCGGGCCGATTCGAGATCGGTGGCGATCTCGGCTTCCGAAATCGCGCCGGCGCGGGTGTCCATCGACCAGACGCTTGCCGGCACCTTCGCCGCGGTCGCCACCTCGCGCCAGTCGGTGGCATAATAATTCTCCCGGTAGGGCAGGCCGGTCGCTTCCGAGACGATCAACGGCCCGAAGGCGGGCAGCTTGATGCGCTTCAGCACCATCTGCACCAAAGGGCATTTGCTGAGATCGTGCTCGGTCGCCGCCTTGTTCTTGGCGGTGATGGGCACCGTCAGGACATAGTCGGCGGAGATGTCGGCCACCGTCAGGCCACGCCATTTGGTATTGCCGCGCACAATGCCGCCGACATCGCCCACTTCCAGGGGAAGCCATTCGCCGATGATGTGGATGCGGCGCAGCGCCGTGTCCCACTGCAGCGCCTGCGTCAGCGCGATCGACGGCCGCTTCAGCCTGATCGCCGTGGCGCAGATGGCGAGCGCGTGCCTGTATTCCATCTTGATGCGGCGCGGGTCCGGCGTGGCGAATTCCATCAAAGACAGGATCTCGCGCGCCTGGGCGCAGCCAGCCAGGCGTTCCGTCGTGCCGAAGGACAGGACCGATCGCAGCTTGCGGATGGCGCCATGCGCACGGCGCGTGCGGCCCTTCGATCCCCATTGCTCGAACCAGCGGCGAAAATCCGAGCCGACCAGGTTGCGCACCAGGCGCTTGCCGACGGTGTCGACGATCAGCCTCAGCGACGGGTCATAGTCGCGGATGCGCGTCGGGTGCTTCAACGCCTGATAGGGTGATTGCGGATGTGTCTTGTAGACCATCACCGCCGAGGCGACAGAACCGTCATATTCCGGGCTCTTGCCGTGGCCCTCCAGATCGGCAAGCAATTCATCGGTCCAGGTCCGGCAGATTTTCGAGATGGCCTGGTCGTCGGTTGTGACGTCCGGATGCTCAAGCAGGGCTTGGGCGATCGCTTCATCGGTGATCGGCCGCGGGTCGAGCGCCTTCGGCGCCTTCTTGCAGGCCCGCTGCGGCACCCAATAATGGGCGCGGCTGCCGTTCGCCCTTGGCCGGTATTTGTAGCCCGGCCGGTCCTTTCGCTGTTCAGTCATTAAAATTTTCCTCTCCGTCCACGGCGGCGGGAATGCCGCCGGTACGGGAAGGAGAGTCCAAACCGGCGCGCCGGTCAAAGAAAACTTCGACGGAACGGCGATCGGTCTTGTTCACAAGCTCGTCGCGGCGTGGAAAATGGCGCGTGGCGCGCAGCCGGTCGAGCGCGCGCTCGGACAGGCCGAACCAGGCGCGCAGCTCCTGGTCGGTCATGAAGCGCGGTACGAATCGCTCGTCCCGCTTCATGGCTTTGCCTTTCGGATGGCGTTGCCGCTGGTGACCATCTTGTAGCCGTTGGCGAACTCGACGCGGATCGAGTTGAAGCGGGCCGGCTTGGGCAGTCCGAAGCCCGGCAGCGCGAATGAGGCCGCGCCTGGCTTGCTGCGTGCCGTCGCGGCGCAGGGCTGGCCTTTGCGGCCGTGGCGATCCCAGCGATAGATGTAGGGCAGGGCGTGCACCTATGCCCTCCAATCCCAGAAGCCCTGCAAACCCTTCGCCGGCTGGATCGGCTCCAGCGGCACGATGTCGGACAGCGGCCAAGCCCAGTTGGTATGCTCGTCGCGATCGCTGTCATTCAGCTTCGCGCCGAATTCGGCGACGATATCGTGGGCGAGCTTCGGCTCGCCCAGCATTGCCGTGCCGATGACCGAGGCCAACGGCAGCGCGAACGGGTTGGAATGCCAGCGCTCGAGCATGGCCAGCGCCTCCGGCTTCAGCGCGGTTGACCACGATTCTGTGGAGCGCAGGCGGATTATCAGGTCCGCCAACTCGGCTTTCCTGACCGGCCGCGCGCCGGCATGAATGGCGATCCTTGTGCCGCGCAGCGCCTTCGGCGCCGGCCAGCCGCGAAACTCGTAGGGTTTGACGCCGGCGATGATCAGCGTCGCCCATGGCTGCCAGATTGTCAGCGCTTTCATGCCGCCACCTCGTAACCGATTGGGAAGGTTTCCATGCGGTAGCCATGCTCCATGGCGTTCTCCCAGAACTGATCGCAGAAATAGCCGCTCGTCTTACTGGTGAGACCTTGGAACAGAAACACGCGCAGGAACGCTCGCTTGAGACCTTCCCGGACACGGATGGTCTGCGCCTCCTTAAGACTGAAGCCGCCGTAGCCCTGGCGTTCAAAATCCGAGTGGGTGGCGACCACGTGCCCGTCAGGTGCCGTCACGACGCCGCAAATGCCTTGATGCTTGATGGTCATGCGCTGACCCCCGGCATGGCGTTGTGTTCGACGCCGTCGAGCAGCCGGCCGGCACGTTTCTTGCCGATCCGCGAGACGCATTGTTCTTCGTCGTAGTTGCCATCCTGCCAATCGCACCACATGGGCCAGAAGGGCTCACTCCAGCGACCGTCTTCCCATTCACGGTGTTCGAACCGGCTGATTTCCGGATTGTCGTCGAGCGTCCACCCGTCGACAGCGCCGATTTGCGGTGCCCACTCGCCCCATTGTTTGAAAAAGAACGCCGTCCCTGAAGCGGCACACTGGTCGCGGATCGATCGCGCCCAGGCAGGATGCATCGGCCGCGCGCCCGGGCCGCTCTCGCCGCCAACGATGATCCAGTCGAGCTTTCCGCCATCATGCGGAAGCCCGACGTCGATGTCGCCCAGGCGATTTCCGGAGGGATCACGCGCTTCCGCCTGCATCTTTCCGGCAGGCGCATTCAACCAAGTCGCATCCTGGGCATTCGCCGGCCAGTGCGGGTCGGGATGACCGCCGCAGTCTTCGAAGGTGTCGGTGAACTCCCCAATCCGGTCGAACCTGATTGGTCCAAGCAGCGGCTCGGCCGAGACGAAGCGGATCGCGGCTGGAGTCGCCAGCAGTTCGGGCACGCGCTCGTCGGCGCGCTTCTGATCCTCGGCCGAGACGCCGCACCAGACGTTGTGCAGCGGCCAGGAATAGACCTCGGCCGGCTTGCCGGTGAAAGTGAACCAGTTGACGTAGATGTCCTCGAGCAGGTCACGGCGCGACAGGAACTCGCGCATGCGGTCGGCGCGCTTGGTCAGCACCTGGTAGGTGTGATGGTCGGCGGCGGCCATGACGGTGAACACGTCGAGGATCCATCCGTCCGGGACGTTTTCGGCGAACAGGTCGCCATGGGCGCAGACGAAGATCCGGCGCGGCTTCTTCCAATCGAGCGGCTGATGAAGCCATTGCCGGTTGAGCCGCACTTCGCCGGTCCAGACAGGGCCGGCCTTGGTGTCGCGCGTCAGGCCCTTGCGGCTGTCGATGTGCTTCAGCCGCGTGCCGGCGAGCTTCATAGCGTAGCAGTTGGTGCAGCCGGGCGAGACGATCGAGCAGCCGGTGATCGGGTTCCAGGTCGCGTCCGTCCACTCGATCGAGGAATGGTCAGCCATCGATCGCCTCCAGCGTCTCGCCATCGGCGCCAGCGAGGGCGGCGCTGATCGTGTAAAGCCACCAATCTGCCTCACTATATCGACCGTTTGCTTCTGCATGCTGCAAAAGCGGGGAAATGTCGTCTGGCAATGTCAGGTTGCCATCGGCGTCAGTAAAATCTTCTACCGACGGAAATTGGTGCTGTTTTTCATTAAAGTAAGCTCTCTGCGTCTCGGCCTTGGCTTTGAGCGCTTTAAGCACTTCTCCAGTGGGAGCTACGGGCGTAGGCGGTGCAAGAGTTTGATGCTCCGGCAATGGCCCGTGTTTCGGCTTCGCCGCCTGCTTGGTGCGGATTTTGTCGATCTTGCCCCAGCAACGGGTCAGTTCGTTCTCGGCGGCTACAGCGCCGCTGATCCCGTGCGCATTGCACAGGGCCGCGAACGTGACCATGACGCCGCCGGCCTCCTGGTGCGGATCGCCTATCGGACGTCCGAAGACATAGTCGACGAGCTGGTGCGCCTCGTTGGCGGTGCAGCCGAGCGACTGGACCAGTTCGAGCGATTCCTCGAGGAAGCGGTGGTTGCGCTCGATCCCGTCCGCAGCAATCGCTTCGCCGAAGCAATCGACCATGAACGGCCGGACCCGATCCTGAAAGTCGCCCTTCAGCGCGGCGCGGGCGTCGCGCGCCTCCTGCTGGTAGCGATTGTTGGCGTCGAGGAGCTCGCGTTCCCGATCCGGAGAGAGGCCAAAGCCCTTCAGCGCAAAATCGCGAACAGCAAGTTTGTCGTGGTCATAGACGGTTAACAGCCATTGCGGTTCGGGATGCCATTCGGTGGTTCCATAGTAGACCTTGTCCGGGGTTATCGTCCGGATTGATGTCTCGCCGCGCCAATTCGTGTAGGCGAGTTTGAGATGGAGATTCTTTCTGGAGAGCGTGGCGTCCATCATCAAACCCTCATTGGCATCAGGACGAAGAGCGGCTTGAGGCCGGTCTCGTCGGCGGTTTCCGGCTGGATCAGCGTCGGCGAGCCGGGATCGCCGAGGCTGAACACCAGCCGCTTGCCTTCGGCGGCGTTGAGCAGGTCGAGGCAGTAGCGGCCGTTGAAGCCGATCTCGACGCTGTCGCCCTCGCCGTGCTCGATCGTGACTTCGTCATTGGCGCTGCCGGCGTCTGGATTGTTGGTGGTCAGCGTCAGGTTACCGCCGGCCTCGAAGGCGAACTTCACCGCGCTGCCGCGCCCGCTCGACACGGTGCCGACCCGGTCGACGGCGCTGGCCAGTGCTTCGCGTTCGACGGTGAAATGGTTGGCATTGCCGGCCGGGATGACCCTGACATAGTCGGGGAAGCTGCCGTCGATCAGCTTCGACAGCAGCGTGCCTTGGCCGGTCTCGACGCGGATCTTGGTGTCCGACATGCTGACCTTGACTGCGCCCTTCTCGCCGATCAACTGGCGGATCAGCCCGACCGCGCGGCGCGGGATGATGATGGCCGGCATGCCCGCAGCACCCTCTGGCAGGGGCGCGGCGAACTTGGCCAGGCGGTGGCCATCGGTGGCGACTGCGTTCAGCGTCTCGCCGGCGTGCCAGTAGATGCCGTTGAGGTAGTAGCGCGTCTCCTCGCTCGATATGGCGAAGGAGACGCTGTCGAGCATCCGCTCGAACAGGCCGGCGTCGAGGTCGAAACTGTGGCTGAACGTGCCCTCGCTCATCGTCGGGAAATCTGTCGACGGCAGCACCTGGATCTTGAAGCGCGACCGGCCGGCGGTCAGCGTGGCGAAATCCTTCTCGGCCAGCAGCGCGATCTCGGCGCCCTCCGGCATCTTGCGAACGGCATCATGCAGGATCGCCGACGGCAGCGTGAAGGCCTCGTCCCGGCCGGCCTGGCAGGCGAGTGTGGCGCGCAGCTCGCAATCCAGGTCGCTGCCGGTGATGGTCAGTTTGCCCGCCGCGGCGTCGACGGTGAGCAGGACGTTGGCCAGCACCGGAATGGTTGTGCGTCGCTCGACGGCCTTGTTGACCAGCCCGAGCGCGGGAAGGAAAGCCTCCCGCGCCGAGATGATGGTGTTGGGCGTCTTCACGCCGACATCTCCGGCGTGCCTTCATAGGTCGGCAGGCCCGTCTGGTCGCGCGCTGCGGCGAGCACGTCGCGGACGTGCTCGGTGATGAACTGGTCGGGCCTGTAGATCTGATAGAACCAGGTGACCTTGCCGCCCGCCGGCCGGTAGCGCAGCCGCACCGGAATGCGCACCTTGTCGCCCATGAAGAACGGCGCGATGTTGAGCATGAAGATGCCCGGCACCTTCAGCGCCTTGCCATCGGCGCCGCTATGCGTCTCTTCCCAGGCGATCTGGCCTTCGCCACTCTGCAGCGTGGTCGAGGCCTTGACCTTGCTCTCGACGTTGACCTGCAGGCCGCGCGACAGCTCGACCAGCTGCGCCGGCGTCGCGATCGTGGTGGCGAAGTCGCGCTCGTATTGAAGCTTCTCCTCCTCGGTAGGCGACGACAATTCGGCGACGCGATCCTCGAGGAACCAGGCGAAGTCGCCCTGGTCCATCTTCACGCCGTCGCCGGCAACCCATTTCTGCCATTCTTCCGACAGCGGGAAGGCATAGTGCACGCGGTGCTTGCCGAAATTGGCATGGCCTTCGGCAAGCTCGTGATAGTCGATGACGGCTGTCAGCGTCGGCTTCTTCCAGTCCATATTGGCGAAGATGGCGCTGTGATCGGTCAGATGGCGCAGCGTCAGGTTGCAGAAGGCCTCGAAGGTCTGCGCCACCGCCTGGCCGACCTTGCGTGCAGGGTGCTGGCGGTAAGGTTCGAGCAGGCGTTCGAGACCTTCGACGCCGGGTGCCGTGCCGCGCTTGAGAAGGACCGGGACAGCACCGGGCAGGCCGGGAGCCTTGGCGGTGTTGGTCAGCGTCGCGATTTCGACACCTTCCGCCTTGGCGCCGAGCCATGCCGCGACGTTGAGGTCGACGGTGAAGGGCGAGGGCGAAAGCAGCGCTTCGCCTGCAACGTTAGAGGTCTTGTCGGCCATTGGTAGTTTCCTTCAGGTTTGAGGGTTTGGGGGTCAAGACTGCTGGCGTTCGGATGCCGCGCGCGGGCCACCGAACATGTCGGTCTGCTGCGGATGCTCGGTCGACAGCGAGCCGTCATCCAGCACCCAGTAGAAGGACGAGCCGCGCGCCGGCTTCGGCCGCTTCGAATCGATCTCGCACGAGATCGTCGCCGTGCCGGCCTCGACCTCGAGATTGAGCTTGAGGGTGACGTTGCCCTTGATCTTGGTCTTCGGCCGATCGCCGGAGAGCTCCTTAAGCTTGGCCAGCGTCTCGGTGATCTCGGTCGACATGGCGGCGGCGACTTCGCCGCCTTCCAGCATGCCGATGATAGTCTGTGCATCGCGGATTTTCTTCATGGTGTCCTCACGGGCCGTGTGCCTGCCGTCGAGTGTGACCGAACCGAAGGTGCCGGCAGGCTGGCCTCCGGACGGGGCGGCGAACGATCGCCGGCCCGCAGTAGCGGGCTAGAAGGGGATTTCGTCGTCGAGCGCTTCGCGCAGGCCGGGCGATTGCTGCTGGTCCGGCCCGCGCTCCTGGCGGCTTGAGCCGCCGCGCTGCGTGCCGTAATCGTCAGGGCTGCGGGCCGGATGGTCGGCCTTGTCGAGCATCTGCAGTTCGCCGCGGAACTTCTGCAGCACGACTTCAGTGCTGTAGCGAGGCTGGCCGGACTGGTCTTCCCATTTGCGGGTCGAGAGCTGGCCCTCGACATAGACCTTCATGCCCTTCTTCAGATATTGCTCGGCGACCTTGCAGATGTTCTCATTGAAGCAGACGATGGTATGCCACTCGGTCTTTTCCTTGCGGTCACCGCTAGTCTTGTCGCGCCAGCTTTCCGACGTCGCGATGCGGAAATTGACCACGCTGTCGCCGCTGTTCAGCCGGCGGATTTCCGGGTCGGCGCCGAGATGGCCGATGAGGATGACCTTGTTGACGCTGCCGGCCATGTCAGCGGCTCCCGGCTTGGCGGAGCCGTCGGGCACATTCCCGCAAGCCCTGATGCGGCAACCAGCGGCTGCGGTGGAAGTAGCGCTTGCCCGGCATGCGACCGAGGCGGCGCGTCAGATCGATATGTCGAGGGTCAAGAAATGGATGACGCTTGCTGCGAAACAAATCGAGAATGCCCATGTCAGGCGGTCCTTTCGTCGGGTAGGGTGATGAGCGCATGGCCGGCTGGCGCGTTCGGGTCAGGTGGCGTCAGCGCGGCGATCTGTGCCTCGATGTCGGCGATCAGATCCTTGCGCAGGCTGGCGGCGAACGGCGCGGCGAGCATGATCTCGCTCGAACTATAGAGTTTTTCCCCGATCAGCAGGCGCAGCGGCTCATTGGCGCGCAAGCGCTCGACGGTGTCGAGCCAATGGCGGATCCCGGCCTCGCTCATCAGATTAAGCCCTTCGACAGCGCCAGCCATTCCGGCATGGTGACGACGACGAGGCCGCCCGCCTTCTTGACCATCTCGATTTCGGAAACCGGCACCCAGACGGCCTTGGCGTCGTCCCCAGTTTCGGAGACGCGCACGGCCTTGCTGGTTGTGGCGTGCAGCGCCAGCGTCAAATCGATCAGGTCGGAGCGGCCGCTGGTCATGCCGCCCTCACCACAATGCCGAGATAGCGATCAAGCCGGTCGAGGAAGGCGATCTCGGCCTTCATCGCGCCCCATGGTTCGATCGCTCCGGTCAGCCTTGGCGCCGACGCCACCTTGGGCAGGCACTTCTGGTCGGCCTTGGGCCCGAACAGGGCATGGGCTTCGGCGACCAGCATGCGATCGTCCATGTCCTTGACCTGGCGGACATAGAGCGGCATGCGATTGATGTCGGGCAGCCTGGCGGCTTCATAGATGGCGAGATCGATGCAGCGCTTCACCTCGCCGATCGCGCGATGGACGAGCTTTTCTATGAAGGCCGGGCGATCGAGCTTGGCCTCCGCGGCGAGTTTCGCCACCTGGTACTGGATCAGGTCGACGGCCGGCCGCGTCACATCGCCGAACGGATATTCGTGGCCGTCATGAATGACGAAATAGCCGGCCAGCACGCTGTCGCCGGTCTCGCGGAAGATGGCGTCCGCGCCCATCACCGAATGCTGCGCCACCGAATAGGCCGCACAGCGGTAGATGCCATTGAAACGCGCGATCTTCGAGAGCGCATTGGCCATGTCGGCGAAGTTGATGTCGGCGGCGGTCGGGCTGACCAGGTTGAACGCCGACCCGTCAGGCCGGAAGGCCGGGACAATTGAAGGAATGCGGTTGGCCGATTGCTTCACTGGGACACCTGCGGCAGCGCCTGTTCGACCGCCTTGATCACCGTCTCGCGGCTGGCCGGAAAGATCGGCAGCCGGTCCAGATAGGCGGAGAGCACCTTGAGGCAGCGCTCTCGCTGGCCGGGCCACGGGTCGAGCACAAGGGCGGCGCGTGCCGTGCAATAGCGGCCCCAGGCCACTAGCAGCGCCTGTGTCTCCTTGGTGTCGCGCGGCAGCGGCGGCCGGTTCGGCAGCGGCGCGCGCGCCTTCTCGATGATGTCCGCCATCAGGTCGGGCCGGCTGGTCAAATGGCGCACGCTGGCGTCTGTAGCGAGTTTCGCCGCGGCATCCTTGAACTCGACGATCTCGGCCCAAGTGAAGCCGGCGCCGATCAGATCCTTGGACCGGATGCCGCCGCCGACCGAAAACAGATCGCGCATCGCCTCGGCCATTTCGCGGCAGCGCGGATGCGCATCGTCGGCATCCTCGGGAAAGATCGGCCGCGTCTGCGTCGAGCGAAAGTCAGCTTGGTTAAGCATAACAGTTGGCCTCCTGGGTGCGTGCCATTGCGGAAAGAAGTTCTGCTTGCCGGGCAAGCGCAGCCTGGTCTTCGAGCCGGCCCTCGATGCCGGTGATGATCGTCCGGAGTTGGTCGTCGGACAGGCGGTCGCGCCAGTCGGCCCAGTCGCGTTGAACGCCGGGCATGGTGTCGTAGCCGAGGCATTCGAGCGTCTCGATCAGATCGCGGCTTTCGGCCGACATACCCTCAGGATGCTCGCCGACGTTCATCAGACGGCACCGAAGATCACGGCGGCGCAGAACAGGATCGCTGTGACCGCCGCTAGCGAGGCGAGGTTCTTGGCCAGCGAGTAATCCTCGTGATAGCCTCGTGCGCGCTGCAGGCGCTCACCTTCGATGACGCCGAGATTGCGCGGGGGGACAGGATGCGACGATTGATACTGGCGGCGACGCTGGTGGCGGCTTGGGCCGGACAGGGGCGAGCAGACGATCCTTCCGTTCTCGGCCGGTCTGGCATGGAACAGGTCTACGTTTGGCTGGACTACGAATCGTGGAGCGAAGGGCTGGCGCTCATTCGGGCCGGTGTGCACGAGACCGACCCGCAAATGGTCCTTCGCCTGATGGCGTGCGTTGCCAGCAAGGGCGACCATGCGGTTGTCATCGGGCGTCCTTCCCTTGCGGCAAAGACCATCCTCGTCATTGACGGCGCCCAAAAGGGCTGTCGCGGTTTTGTGACCGACGAGGATCTTGGATTGCGATGACACTGAAACGCTCCATCGGTTTGACGATGGTGCAAAGTGTGAATTACTCACATCACAGTGTCAAGCGTAAATGTGATAAACTCACACTTCAAAATGCGGGAGTGAGAATCATGCGGGTTTTACGGAGCCCGTTTGCGCGGCTTGGCCGTTAGCACTGCCGCCAGTTCGCTCGCCAGATCGACGGCCTTGGCGCGCTCCTCATCGTCGAGCGGCGCAAGGTAGGCGGCGATGACCTCTCCGAACTGCGAGGCCAGATCCTCTCCGAACGACCGCTCCAGCCTGTCGACCACCTCCCGGTTGAGGCTCTTGCCGCCGCGAACCGCCTCGAGCCGTGCTTTGAGTTCGGGCGGCAGGCGGACATGGAAGCTGGGGCGTGACGGTCGGGACATGACCCCGACTTATCGCCGAAAGGTCAAGTGTTCGAAATGGTTCCAGATTTTGTAGAAAACTGGTACTACTTTCCCCGCTATTCACAGGGCATCGTTACAGGTTGAAACAATCTGGTGATCATTCAGCAATGGTTGTATGCGTACCGAAATGGGACACTGGACGGCGTGAAAAAACTGATTTGACAGCCTAGAGGAAATTGTTCCTAACTTCACTGCCGTTCGGTTTGGGAGAAGAGACAAGTGATCCAGTACGAATCGCGCGAAGCTGCGGGCGATCAGGCAATGGACAAATTGCGAGCGATCGCGACATCGCCTCAATCAAGAGCAGCGACGATCTCCGAGCGCATTGCCAGGGACACGCGATCAATCGCAGAGGCGATGAAAGAAATCCATGGCGGGCACTGGCGCGTGCTTATCGATCACGATGTTGGCGTGGTCGCGGTTTCGCGGGATTTTTCGGTGCCGCTCGGCTCGCCCAGCGCGAATCTGGCATAGGTCAGCACGGCGGCCTGGACCTCCCGTGGCGCCGCCGCCAAGCGCATGAAAACCTCGCGCAGCTCGTCGCTGCCGTCTATATCCTGCGGTGAGCCTTCGCCGGTGATGAGCCAGGCTTCCCTGACCCTGTAGGCGCGGGCATAGTCCTTGACCGCGCGGGTGATGCCGGTCCGGCCGCTTTCGTGCTGGATGTAGGTGTTGTAGTTAAAGCCGAAACGCTTCGCGGCGGCCTTTGCATTGTCGAAGCCGCGCATCTCGCGCGCCTGGCGCAGCCGTGCCGCCTGCTCGTCTACTCGGGTTACATCCGTCATGGCGTGACTTTTTCACATTTCTGGTGTGAGTTTCTACTTGACAGATTGATGTGACTTTCTCACACTATCGGTCATGATGGATCATTCGTTCGAACTAGAGACGGTTGTCGACGTGGTCGCCCTGCGAGGCGAGCTCGGCTGGACGCAGCAGCAGCTCGCCGACCATTGCGGCGTCGACCGCTCGACCGTCTCCACCTGGGAGACGAGGCCGCCGACCAAGGGGCCGGCGCTGATCCTGTTGCGCCAACTCCAGGCGTCGCTTTCCGATGCTGCTCGCCCCGGCGGCGTCGCGGCCGGTCCCGAAAAATTCCCCCAAGCCGGGACCGGCCACCCTCTTTCTAGCGAGGCGGCCGAATGACCGCGCTCCGCTGCTCGCCTTCGTTGACCTTCTTACCGCCACCGGCTGAGCCGGTGCACCGGTTGCCGCCAAAGACGCTGCGGCTGTTGAAGCTGCTAGCCGCCTTTGCCCGCGAGCATCCTGCCGACCTTCTGGCGCGCCTGTTACGTGACGAGGCGCGGCGGACGCTGCGTTTGCCGAGGGAACCGCCGTGAGGCTGTGAATGCGGGTTTTCATGCCCGCGAGTTGAACCGCTTTCCACCTCGTCCCGCCATGGGAAATGCAGACCGCATTTCCCGCGCCGGGAAAACTGTGCCCGCATTTTGTTTGAATGAGAAAGAGGGCCGACATGGCCGAAATTTCCAGTCAGTGGTTTTACCGCCTCAAGGCAGCCCAGCGCGACCTGATCGAACGCTGCGGCACGATCGAGCGCTCCGCTTCCATCGCCTCGCTGTCGAAGAGCCAGATGGGCCGCTTCAACAATGCCGGCGATCCCGAGCTGATGCCGCTGTCGGCGGTGCTTTTGCTCGAAGCCGAGTGCGGCACGCCGATGGTCACCAGTGTCATGGCCGAACTGAACGGCCGGCGCCTTGCCGATGCCGACGCGCCAGGTGCCGCCAACGCCACGATGATGGCGGCGCATGCTGATGTCGTCGTGCAGTTCGGTGAACTGATCGCGTCGGCCGCCATGGCTTTCGCCGACGGCAGGCTGACGCCAGCCGAGCTTGCCGGCATCGACCGGGGTGCGGCGAAACTGGAAGTCGCACTTGCCGAACTGCGCAAGGCGGCGGCCGCAGCCCGCGGCGCCGGCGGCCTCAGCCTGGTCAGCGGTGCGGCATGAGGTTCGTCAAGCAGCTGTTCCGGCACGATCCGGCCAATGGTGTCTATGGCGACTGCTACCGCACCGTCGTCGCCTGCCTGCTCGACCTCGATCATGACCAGGTGCCGCATCGGCACGAAGTGCTGAGCAATGAAGAGCAGTGCGGCTCGATGGACGCCTTCCTGCGGGATAGAGGGGTCCACACGATCCGCATCGCGCTCAATGGCGGCGATGTCGACGGCGCACTTGCCGTCGCCGCGACGCTGAGCGACGGGCTGCCCTACCTATTCTCCGGCCAAAGCCGCAACGGCACCAATCACGTGGTGATCGCCCGCGACGATCGCATCATCCACGATCCGTCGCTTGATGACAGCGGCATCGTCGGCCCGACCGATGTTGGCCAGTTCTGGGTCGAATGGCTGGTGTTGCCCCTGAAGGGGTATCCGGTATGAGCGACTGGTCCGCCGACGACCTGCAGGCGCTGCGCGATCTGGCCGGCCAAGGCCTTTCAGCCGCGCAGATTGCCGCTTGTCTGCCGGGTGAGCGCAGCCGCAATGCTGTGATCGGCAAGCTGAAGCGCGGCAACGGCAAGCTCGGCCAGTTGCTCGGCCAGCCGAAGAACCAGGCGATCGGCAGGGCAACGCCCAAGACCGAGACGCCGCCAAAGCGGAAATACCGGCCGGTCATCGTAGCGAAAGCGTCGCCGGTCGAAATCGCACCCGCGCCAGCGGCGGTCGCCAACCTGCCGGCAACGTTGCCGATCACCTTCCTGCAAGCGGTGATGACCGACCGGTGCCTTCACTATGCCGGCGCGCCCTACGATCCTGACGGGCCGGATATGCCGGTCTGCGGCGCCGAGCGGGCGGCGGAACCGCTGCATACGCGGTACTGCCGGCGTCACCTGATCGCGAAGCGGCAGGTTGCGGCATGAAGGCGCTTGGCATCCAAACTATCTACGGCACCGATGGCGAGTACCAGACGCCCTACATGACGCGCGTCTGGGTTGGCCGCCTACGGTTGCACATCTTCCATCGCGGCGACGCCGACCCCGATCCGCACGATCATCCGTGGGATTTCTGGACCTTCCCGCTAACAAGCTATGTCGAGGAATTCACACTACGCATTCTCGACAGTGATCGCAGCCATGATGCGTTGCCGATGGTCGCCCTAAAAATGGGCTGGGTGACAAAGCGCAGACTAGTGCGCGCTTTTCGTATCCACCATCGCCGGGCGAATTATCTACATAGGGTGCTTGGCCGATTTTCTGGAAATTGGTGGCACGACTGGCCAGGTCGATTGCGCGGTCATCCACCTTTGCCATGTTTCGATGGACGCAAGATCGTCACCATCGTTTGGGTCGGCCGGCAGTCCAGAAAGTGGGGCTTCCTCCGCTACCATGACGGCAAATGGTGCTGGACGCCTTGGCGCGACTACATCTTCGGCGGCGGCAAGCATGCGCCCTGTGAGCCACGCGATGGGGGCGCGCAATGACACTCTCTGATCGGCCACGAGTTTACACGCTTTGTGGGAGTAGCCGCTTCCCTGAAGCTTTCCACTTGGCAAATGCTCACCTAAGCATGTGCGGCCACATCGTTATTTCGTTAGGCCTGTTTGGCCACGCTGATGAACCGCGCGGCTCTCGATTCCTGACATCAGACGGTAACGAAGCCTCGCCCGAGAAGAGGAACTTGGATCAGCTTCATTTCCGGAAGATCGATCTCGCTGATGCGATTTTCGTGATTAACGTAGGCGGATACATCGGCTCTTCGACAAGGCGGGAGATTGCATATGCAGTATCCCAAGGTAAGGCCGTCGAGTGGCTGTTTGCGCCCACGACATCGGTCGACGGTGCTGCCGCATGACCGCGCATCCCGACTATGCCGAATTCCTCAAGGCCAAGGTGCGCCTGGCGCCGGCGCTCGGCTTCGACGTCGACCCGGCAACCGTCAATCCGCTGCTGAAGCCGATGACGCAGGCGATTGTGCCATGGGCCTGCCGCGGCGGCCGGCGCGCGCTGTTCCTGCGCTTCGGCCTGCACAAGACCTCGACGCAGCTCGAGATCCTGCGCCAATCGATGATGCATGCCGGCGGCCATGCGCTGCAGGTCGTGCCGCTCGGCGTCAGGCATGAGTTCTTCCTGGAGCAGGCGGAACGGCACCCCGACATCGAGCTGAAGTTCGTCAACCGGCCGAACCAGATGGAGGAGGCCAACAAGCCCGGCCCGGGCAGGAAGTTGATCCACCTGACCAATTACGAGCCGATCCGCGACGGCAAGCTCGACCCTTGCCTGTTCACAGCGGCCTCGCTCGACGAGGCGGCCTGCCTGCGCGGCTTCGGCGGTACGAAAACCTTTCGCGAATTCATGGCGACCTTTGCCGGCGATGATCGCAAGAACGGTCGCAAGCATGCCGGCGTGCGCTATCGCTTCGTCGCCACCGCCATCCCCGATCCGAACGAGTATATCGAGCTGCTCGCGTATGCCGCCTTTCTCGGCGTCATGGATGTCGGCGAGGCCAAGACGCGGTTCTTCAAGCGCGACAGCACCAAGGCCGACCGGCTGACGCTGCACCCGCACAAGGAGGACGAGTTCTGGCTGTGGGTGGCGAGCTGGGCGCTGTTCGTGCAGAAGCCGTCCGACCTCGGCTATTCCGACGAGGGCTATGAGCTGCCCGAGATCGACGTGCGCTGGCACGAAATCCCGTCCGACCATGGTGCGGCCGGCGAGGACAGATCAGGCCAGGCGCGCATGTTCGCCGACGCCGCGCATGGCGTCGTCGACGCTGCCCGCGAGAAGAAGCGCAGTCTCGATGCGCGGATCGAAAAGATGCTGGAAATCCGCGCCGAGGATCCGGCAGCGCACCGCATCATCTGGCATGATCTCGAGACCGAGCGCGTGGCGATCGAGAAGGCCATTCCGACAGTCAAGGCGGTGTGGGGCACGCTCGACGACAAGCCCAAGGAAGATCGCATCGTCGGCTTCGCCCGGGGCGAGTTCGCCGAGCTGGCGACCAAGCCGGTGATCAGCGGTTCCGGCTGCAATTTCCAGAAGCATTGCTGGTGGAACATCTATCTGGGCATCGGCTTCAAGTTCCACGATTTCTTCCAGTCGCTGTTTCGTACCCAGCGATTCGGCCAGACGCGCCGGGTCCGGGCCGACCTGATCCACACCGAGGCCGAGCGCGGCACCAGACGCGAGCTGGAGCGCAAATGGCGCGAGTTCGAGCGCCAAGCCGAGAAGATGTCGGCCATCATCCGGCAATACGGGCTGGCCGAACAGGCGCTGGAAGGCGCGCTGAAGCGCTCGATGGGCGTGACCCGGCGCGAGGTTCGCGGCGAAAACTACCTCGTCGTGCACAACGACACGGTCGAGGAAACGCGCTCGATGGCCGACGACAGCGTCGACCTGATCGTCACCTCGATCCCGTTCTCGACGCAGTATGAATACACGCCGTCTTTCAACGATTTCGGCCACACCGACGACGACGCGCATTTCTGGGCGCAAATGGATTTCTTGACGCCGCAGCTCTTTCGCGTGCTGAAGCCCGGCCGCGTCGCCTGCATCCACGTCAAGGACCGGATCGTGCCGGGCGGCATCAATGGCTACGGCTTCCAGACCATCAATCCGTTCTCCGACGATTGCGCGGCGCACTTCCGCAATCACGGCTTCGCCTTGCTGTCGCGGGTTACGATCGGCACCGATGTCGTACGCGAGAACAACGGCTCCTATCGGCTGGGCTGGACGGAGCAATGCAAGGACGGCACGCGCATGGGCAACGGCATGCCCGAATATGTGCTGCGCTTCCGCAAACCGCCGACGGACCGCTCCAACGGCTATGCCGACCAGCCGGTGGTCAAGGACAAGAACCTGTCCTTCGCCGACCCGACCGAGCAGCCCGACAAGGCGCTGCCGATCGGCGACAATGTCCGGCTGGTGCCGCACGACAAGAAGCTGCGACCGGCACCAGGTGCGGGCTATTCGCGCGGCCGCTGGCAGGTCGACGCGCATGGCGTCTGGCGTTCTTCCGGCGACCGGCCGCTGCTGCCGGACGAATTGCGCCGGCTGATCCATCTGCATCCCAAGCTGATCTATCGCGGCTGGAAGAAATGGTCGGAGGAAAACCCCTACGACCACGCCATCCATGTCGAGCTGACCGAGGTGCTGGCGTCGGAAGGCCGGCTGCCGGCCACCTTCATGCTGGTGCCGCCGCATGCCGAGCACCCCGATATCTGGACCGACGTGGCGCGCATGCGCACGCTCAACATGCTACAGCAGCGCAAGGGCCGCGAGATGCATCTCTGCCCGCTGCAGTTCGACATCGTCGAGCGCGAGATCGAGCAGCATTCGATGGCCGGCGAGACGGTGTTCGACCCGTTCGGCGGCATCATGACGGTGCCCTATTGCGCGCTGCGCATGGGCCGCAAGGCGGTGGCGGTCGAACTCAACCCGGATTACTTCGCCGACGGCGTCACCTATGCCGAGATCGCCGCCGGCGGCGGGCAGGGGCCCAGCATGTTCGACCTGCTCGAGGCTGAGACGGGCGAGGCCGGGCAAATCGACGAGGCGGCGGAATGAACCTCGCGCCGATCGTCACCGACGCCTTCGATCCCAGCCATGTCGATTTCGACGTGTTCGCCATGTTCCTCGAGGCGCGTCGCGTCCATCGCCGCAAGAAGCCGCGCCAGGTCGCCAAAGAGGCCGAGGTCGGGCTCGACGCGGTGCTGCGCGCCGCCCGCGGGCGCAACCCTGGCAGCTACGAGTTCTTCGCGCTGTGCGACTGGATCGGCGAGGAGCCGGCGCTCTTCCTGAAAAGGGAATTCAGGCATGGCTAGTGGTCCTCCCTCATGCGCGCCTGCGGCGTCGCGGCTGGCCACCTACGACTATCGCGGGCTGGGCAGGCTGTTGCGCGCCAGACTGGAAGATGACGGGCGCGGCTGGCGGGCATGCGCCGCCGAGATCGGCGTCTGCGCCTCCGACCTGTCGCGCATCTGCAATGGCCAGAGCGTCTCGGCGCCCAAGGCTATCGCCGTCTGCGACTGGCTGAAGCTCTCCTTCCGCGCCTTCTACGACCCGCCGGACGGTGCCGATCCGGAGCGTGAAACACAGGAAGTGTTTCACGGGAAGAGCACTGAAACAGAGGGGCGGGCAGATGGCTGATGATCCCAAGCGCTACGTCTATTGGGTGCAACTGGTCAACGGCTTCGGGCCCAAATCAAGAGCCTTCGTCGTCGTCTTCGAATGCTTGCACGCCACCACCGCCGACATCGACCGGGAGCTGCGCCAGCACGGCGTCGTCAACGGCTCGCGCCTCGACACTGTCGACGACGGCAAGGGCGGGCGGCTGATCCGCAGCCGCGCCGATTTCATGTTCGGCGTCGCCGGCCTGGTTTCCATCCAATCCTATCACAAACCTTGCTGGGAGCCCGAAGCATGGCCGCTATGAAGAAATCTGCCGCACCCGGCTTTGGCAAGCCGGGCAGCATCGACCCGGCCAGGCTGATGAAGCTGCCGCTCGCCATGCAGGCCGAAGGTATCAGGCTGCTGTTCGAAATGGGCCTGACCGCGAGCCATGTGAAGGCTCGCCTCGGCCTGTCGTCGGGGACAATCAACCAGATCCTCGACAAGGCGCGTCCGTTCACGCGCGGCGGCGACGTCAATGTCGTCGCGGAGGGGATGTGATGCTGCGCCACAAGCTTTCCACACCCGACTTTTCCGAGGTCGAACTCCGGCAAGCGCTGATGCGGCTGGGCGGGGGATGGCTGACCGGCGACGTCGCCCTTGCGGCGATCGTGCTTTGGTCCAGCGGCCAGTTCGACACAAACGCCATCGCCGCCGTCCTGACCGTTCGCGAGGATGCGGTCTGCCGCACCTTGGCGATGGCGCGCGACGGCGCACGTGCGGATGCGAGGGCTCAACGATGAACGCAATGACTGGTTTTGCCCTCGATAACCGCATGACGATCGTGCTGTTCGCCGGCATGGGCGGCGGCTGCGACGGGCTGGAAGAAGCCGGTTTCCACGTCCATGTCGCGATCAACCACGACCCGGTCGCGGTCGCCGTGCATGAGAAACGTCATCGGCACACGAAACACCTGCGCTGCGACGTGTTCGAGGCCGATCCGCGCAAGGTCACCAATGGACGCGGGGTGCGTGTCCTGCATGCCTCGCCGGACTGCACCCATTTCTCGGTTGCCAAGGGCTCGAAGCCGGTCAGCAAGCGCCGCCGCTCACTGGCTTGGGTCATATGCCGCTGGGCCGGCACCGTCCGCCCCGAGACGATCACTATGGAGAACGTCCAGGAGATCAGGACCTGGGGCCCGCTGATCGCCAAGCGCGATCCGGCGACGGGCCGCGTCATGCGGCTCGACGGCTCGATTGCAGCTAAGGGCCAGCGGGTCCCGGTGCAGGATCAATGGCTGATCCCGGATCCTCGCCACAAGGGCCGCATCTGGCGCGCCTGGCTGAAGCATCTGCGCGGGCTCGGCTATAGCTTTGACTATCGGATCCTGGTCTGCGCTGACTATGGTGTCACGACGATTCGGAAGCGCTTCTTCGGCGTCGCCCAGGCAGACGGCCGGCCGATCGTGTGGCCGGCCCGCACGCACGCGCCGCGCAAGGATGCCAAGCAGCTCGGCCTGAAACCATGGCTCGGCGCGCATACAATCATCGACTGGTCTCTGCCGGTGAAATCGATTTTTGGGCGCAAGAAGCCGCTGGCCGAAGCGACATTGCGCCGGACGGCACGCGGCGTCATGCGCTACGTCGTCGATGCGGCAAAGCCGTTCATCGTGCCGATCACGCATTCGGGCGGCGACAGGGTGCACGATGCCGGCGAGCCGCTGCGCACGCTGACCACGGCGCATCGCGGCGAGCTGGCGGTGGTGGCGCCGGCCTTGATCCGGACCGATCAGCAGAGCGCGGCGGCTCGCAACGGCGTGCATTCGGTCGAGGAGCCGATCAATACGCTGCATACGTCGTCTGGCATCGCGATGATGGGCGCGACCATCGTCGGCGCCGGCGGGCGGGCAGCGCAGTTGTCGCCTCGCGATCTCGAGGAGCCGCTTGGAACGACCACGGGCAAGGAGGATCGCGTTCTGGTCGCCGCCCATATGACCAAGTTCAACCAGAACGGCGACGGCTACATGCCGACCGAGCCGTTGGATACAGTCATGGCCGGCGCGCCGCGGCATGCCGTGGTTGCCGCCAGCCTGGTGCAGGCGGGCTATGGCGAACGCGAAGGCCAAGCGCCGCGCAGCCTCGACATCGAGGCGCCGCTTGGCGCACAGGTGGCCGGCGGTGGCAAGCATGCGCTGATCGCGGCTTTCCTTGCACAGCACAACGGCGATCCGCGTGTCGACGGCAGCAATGAGGCGCGGCCCGGCCGGCCGATCGACGAGCCGCTCGGGGCCTTCACCACCAGCCCGCAAGTCGGCGTCAGCGCCGCATTCATCGCACAGCACAACACGGGCGAGCCTGGCCGTTCAGCCGAAGACCCGTTGTCGACTATCGTCACGCTCGGCTCAACGCAGGGCGTGGTCGCCGCAGCGCTCGGCAACATGCATGGCACGAATCGCGACGGCCGGCCCATCGACGAGCCGTTGGCGACCGTTGCCGCTGGCGGCAATCATGCGCATCTGATCCTTGGCTTCCTCCAGCACTATTTCGGCTCTGGCAAGCAGGATGACGACGTGCGCCAGCCGCTCGGCGCGCTCACCGGCAAGGCACGCTACGGCCTGGTCGAAGTGATGGTGAAGGGCGTCCCGCACTACATCGACGACATCGGCATCCGCATGCTTGAACCGGAAGAGGGCGCCGCCGCGCACGGCTTCAAGCCCGGCTCGCTGCCGGACGAAATCACCATCGCCGGCAAGACCCGCCGCCTGACCAAGACCGAGAAATATCACCTGGTCGGCAACAGCGTGCCGCCGCGCATGATCAAGCTGATCGCCGAATGCAACGTCCGACACGCTTTCGCGGAGGCGGCAGAGTGAATCCATATCTTATCACCGGCCCAGCGCTGGTTTCGTTCTCGGGTGGGCGCACCAGTGGCTTTATGCTGCACGAGATACTGCGGGCCTATAACGGCAAGCTACCCGACGATGTGATCGTGGCTTTTGCCAACACCGGCAAGGAACGCGAGGAGACGCTGCGCTTCGTGAATGAGTGCGGGTTGAGATGGGGCGTCCGCATTCATTGGGTAGAATGGCGCGATGGTAAGCCCGGCTTTGCAGAAGTTGACTTCAGCAGTGCCAGCCGCAATGGCCAGCCGTTCTCGGCTCTCATCGCCAAGAAATCCCGTCTCCCCAACGGCCATGAGCGCTGGTGCACCGAGTACCTGAAAGTGCGGCCGATCTTCGAATTGATGCGGCATCAGCTTTGCCTGGAACCGGGCAGCTATGAGGAAATTATCGGCCTGCGGCACGACGAGGGTATGCGTATCTTCCGAGGTATGGACCGCGCTGCGAAAGATGGCCGCAGCGTCTCGTATCCTCTCGCCAAAGCGAAGGTGCTCAAATCTACCGTGTCTGCCTTTTGGGAGACGCAGCCCTTCTTCCTCGATCTGGAGCCATGGGAAGGCAATTGCGACCTTTGCTTCCAAAAAGGGAAAGGGATCCGAAAGCGGATCATCCGAGATCACCCATCCGCCGCAGCGTGGTGGGCCGGTGAAGAGGCCGGCATTGGAGGGCAATTCGACAAGCGGGATAGCGTGGCTGGGCTCGTGAACCAGGTCAGGGTCACTCCTACACTATGGGAGGAATTTTCCGACAGCTTTGACGACAGCATGGAATACGACGTCGAGTGCGGCCTTCACTGCGGGGTGGCAGCATGAACTTGCAGCCCTTCTTGATTGGCGATGGCTGGATAGAAGTGCTCGACGGCAACGATACGGCACGGGACATCTTTAAGCGCCACTACAGTTATAGGTCGCGCCAGCAGATGCGCCGAGCCGAACTCATCATGGGCCCGGGTTTCAAGCTGCTCCTGTTGACAGCAGATGCCGGCGCGCTTTGCGCGTGGCGGAAGGAGAAGCACCGGGCAGACGGGCAGTTCGGTGTCGAATGCGCGATCTTTCGTCGTGAGGGCGGTGACCTTGCCAGCGGATTGCTGACGGCGGCGATGTCGATCGCGTGGGCTCGCTGGCCGGGGGAACGGCTCTTCACGTTTGTCGATCCGCGTGAGGTGGTTCCAACCATGCGCGCGTCGCGACCCACCTGGGGCCATTGTTTCTATCAGGCAGGCTGGCGCTTTGTCGGGATCACCAAAAAGCGCCTCCACATTCTCGACTGCCGCCCGGAATATTTAAACCGCAACAGTGGCAATCCCGCTGCAGGATCGCGCTCATGAGCGAGGCGATAAAACTGTTCATCGAAGATGCGCGCGCGGTGTCGATCGAGGAGGCCGCGAAGATCATGCGGCTGACTTTCAAGCGGACTGGCGTCGAGCATCCGCAGCCTTGCCCGCATTGCTTCGGCACGGACACATTTTCGTTCAACACGAAGAAGGAAAAGTGGAACTGCCGGGCCGGCGGCATAGGCGGCAACGATGCGATCGGCATGGCCGCCCATTGCGAGGGCCTTGACATCAAGAGCCGCGAAGGTCTCCTCGAGGCCTGTTCTGTCGTGCTCGACCGGGACATTCCGGATGAAGGCGAGCGCGAAAGCGACGAGGATCGCGCCGCGCGCAAGAAGCGGCTGGAAGAACGTCGCCTGCAGAACGATGCCGACGCCGCCGCGCGTGCTGACAGCCAGGCCGAATTCCGCGAGAAGGAAAGAGCGAAGGCGCGCGGCATCTATGAAGCGGCTGCCCCTGTTGGGCGGCACGGCCGTCCTGTCGCGGATTACCTCGAGGCGCGCGGCTGCGGCCAGATCGGCCCGGCGCAATGGCTGCGCTATGCGTCCGATCTTCCCTACTGGCACGGCCAGGACGAGCGCGGGCGGCCGCTGGAGCTCTATTCCGGCCCGGCCATGGTCGCGCCTTTCATCGGGCCCGACCTGGTCGCTATCGGCTGCCACATCACCTGGCTCGACCTGAATCGGCCGCCGAAGTACCGGCCACAGCTCTCCGACTCGGACACTGGTGAGTTGCTGCCGACCAAGAAGATGCGCGGCTCGAAGAAGGGCGGGCTGATCCCGCTGTTCGGCGATCCTTCGGTCAAGCGATGGGTCGGCGGCGAGGGGATTGAGAACGGTGCCGCCTTCGCGGCATGGGAAGGTTTTCGCGAGGATACGTTCTACTTCGCCGCCGGCGATCTCGGCAATCTCGCCGGCCCGGCCGATCCCTCGTCACGCTTCGCGCACCCGACGTTGAAGAAGCCGGACGCCAAGGGCGTCGCGCGGCCGGTGATGGTCGCCGGGCCCATACCGAAGCGCGACCAGGATGCCGCCGACGCCATGTGGGTGGCCGATCACGTCCGCGAGCTGGTGTTGCTTGCCGATGGCGATTCCGAGCGGGTGATGACGGCTGCCGCAATGGCTCGGGCCCGTGCAAGGCATGCCCGGCCGGGGCGCATCATCCCGATCGTCTGGCCGCGCGCCGGATATGACTTTTCACGCATGGCAGTCGAGACGGGGGAATAGTGGGCAAGAAAAAGACTGGCATGCCTGAAGAGGTGGCCACCATTCTCGACGAAGCGACGCGCCAGGCCGAAGCAGCCGGGCTGTCCCGCACCCCGCTCGATGTCGATGTGACTGTCGACGAACTGGATGATGGTGAGCCGGGCACCGGGCCGCGCCGGGGCAGCAAGGTCGATATGGAGGCGGTCAAGGCTTGTGCAGGCCTCGACCATTCCGATACCGACAATGCCGAGCGTCTGCTTGCCCACTTCGGCGAGGATCTGCTTGTGCTGGCCCAGGCGAAGGCGCGCAAGGCCGCCTACGCGGTTTGGACTGGCACGCATTGGGATATCGACACCGGCGATCCGCGCTCGCTGGCGGTGGCACAGAACCTCGGCGGGCGCATCGCGCTGGAGATCGAATTCATCGATCACACACCGGCTGAGAAGATCGCGATCGAGCGCGGCCATGAGGCGCTGAAGAAGCTGGAGCAAGAGCGTTCTCCTGGCGAGAAGAAAGTCGCCAAGATGGCGGAGGCGGCCCAAAAGAACCTCGCTGCGCGCATCAGCCGGCGCATGTCGCACGCCGTCTCCTCGAAAAACAAAGGGCGGCTCGAGGCGATGCTCGCCTGTGCAGCACCCCACGTCATGCGCGGGCCTGACGAATTCAACGCCGACCCGCTGAAGGTCGCGCTGCGCGGCCATACCCTGTGCTTCCGCAAAGTGATCAAGACGGTGCGCAATCCCGCCTTCGACGATCCCGACGACAACCGCGAAAACCTGCCCGAATTCATCGTGGCGCCCGTTGCCGAACTGAAGGTGGTCAAGGGCCATCGCCGGCAGGATCTGATCACACAGGTCGTGCCGGTCGATTACGATGCAAAGGCCGGCTGCCCGAAGTGGCTCGCCTTCATGACGCGCATGCTGCCGCACGAAGAGGTTCGGCGCATGGTCCAGGTGGCGGCCGGGCTCGGCCTGATCGGGCTGACCGTGCAAAAGCTATTCTTCCACTATGGCTTCGGCGCCAACGGCAAGTCGGTGTTTCTCGAGGTGCTTTGCCGCCTGCTCGGCGAGGCCTCGGTCACGCTGCCGTCAGAATCGTTCACCGGCGAGGGCAAGGCCGGCGGTTCGGCCAATCCGGATATGGCGCGGCTCTATGGCCGCCGGTTCCTGCGCGTCAAGGAGATGCCGGAGGGCGAGGATCTCCGCGAGAACCTGGTCAAGGACCTGACCGGCGGCGAGCACTTTGCCGTGCGTGACCTGTTCCAGGGCTATTTCGACTTCAAGCCGATCTTCACCGGCCACATGTCCGGCAACGGCTATCCGAAGATCTCCGGCACCGACAACGGCATCTGGCGGCGCATGGCCGTCGTCCACTGGCCGGTCGTCCTCGAGGCGAGCGAGCAGCGCGAGTTCGAGGAGGTCGTTTCCGAATTCCTGCCGGAGCACCCCGGCATCCTGAACTGGCTGGTCGAGGGCGTGATGATCTTCCTGCGCGAAGGCCTCATCGTGCCCGAGGCGGTGCTGGCGAAGACACAGGAGTATCGCGACCAGATGGACCCGACGGCGGCCTTCGTGGCGCGCTGCGTGGTGCGCGAGGAGGGCGAGCCGGTGACGGCCAAGCAGTTCTATCAGGCGTATGTCGACTTCACGGTCGACCAGGGCGGCAAGCCGGTCTCGCTGACCCGCTTCGGCCTGATCATGCAGAAGAAGTACCGGCGCGAGGATGGCCGGATCGTCCACTACCACGGCATCCGCCTCGTCGACGTGCCGCCGCCCAAGCGCGAAGGCGGGTCCGGCCAGCATGATTTCGAGGAGCATCTCCGCTCATGACGCGTCTCCCCGCGACCCCTCGTTCGGCTTGCAGTTTGGCCCGCAAACCCATGCGCGCCTTGAATTCATTGGCTTTTCCATGGCGACACTTGGAGACAGTCGCGCCAGTTCGCGCTACTCGTTTCGCAGTGAATAAGACAGCGAAAACAAAGGGTTGCGACAGTCTGCACCACTTTGGCGAGGGCTATAGGTGTGAAGAGGGGTCCGGGGGAGAAAAGGTTTTATGCGTATAGGCATCGAATAACTATCGCTACTCCCGCAACGACACGTCAACGCATTGAAATCGCTAAACGAACTGTCGCTTAACAACTATCGCTAAACTCCCGCAAACTATCGCAAACTGTCGCAAGGATAAGAAGATGAAGACCGTGACCATTGAGGAATTGCTGACCTGGGCCTTCGTCAATGAATTGCCGAAGGGCGGCGGGGTTGACGGGCTGGACAACGCCAACTCGGCCTGGCGGATGCTGGAGGCGTCGTCATGGGGCAAGATCACCAGCTTTGCCGAGCTTGGCGCGATCATCGACAGGGGAAGGGGTGATACCGAGAATTACTGGATCGAGCAGGGCGAGCCGCATGACGACGCGGTTGCGGTCGGGCGGGCGGTTGCCGGGCTGTCGCGCTGCGACGTGGCGGTGCCGAGGGACTGGAACGCGCTGGCCGACTGGCCGGACACCGAAGGCATGGCCGAAGCGGCGGTCAAGAAGGCCGTCGAGCGCTACATGGTGCGCACGCCGCAACGGCGCGCCGCCGGCATCGTCAGCCTTGTCGTCGGCACCGCCATCCTCGGCCGCGAGCCGGACTTCGTGGCCGAGCCGTCCAAGACGCGCATGATCGAGCGCAGCGGCAAGCCGGCCTGGTTCGTCATGAAGCGGCTGACCGACATCCATGGGCAGACCTATGACCTGGAGGTTCACGGCTATGACGAGCGCAAGCAAAGGCCGGTGAAGGGCGCCTATCGTAAATACGAGTTCTCGACCGATCCGACCGGCGACATCCTCGGCCGGCTCGATTACCAGATATGGGTCGCGGCCCTGCGCCGGCTCGAGGTCGAGATCGCCATGCAGCTGACGGGGCACAGGCTGGTTTATTCGGATCGCTCGATGACGCCATGGCTTGAGGCCGACAGGCCTGGCGTCGCCATCGTCGAAAGGGCGGCAGAGCGGCCCGCGAAAAAAACTGCCGTTGCTTGTTGACGTGCGGGAGAAACTTGACATACATCTGAACACGGTAAAAAAGAAATCACCCCGGCGCCCCAAGCGACCGGGGTTTTTCATTGGGAAAAGGCCGTGACCGTCGAGCTTCATGTCGATGCGTCCGACTTTGAGCAGCTCGGCCGCGCGATTGCCCGGCTGCCGGAGCAGATCAAGGCCAAGGCCGCTGCCCGCGCCATGCGGCGTGTCACCGAGATGGCGCGCAGCCGCATCGTCAAGCGCAATGCCGAGCGCATCGACATCCCGCCGTCGCGGGTGCGGGCGGTGACCACGGCGCAGTTCAATGCGGGCGGCAACACGTCCGATGTTATCCTGAGATCGGGCTGGCTGCCCCTCTACAAGCTCGGCGCAACCCAGACGGCCAAGGGTGTGCGCGTCCGATTGAGAGGATCATATCGCTCTGCCTTCATCGCTGAGATGAAGAGCGGCCATGCTGGCGTGTTCAGGCGACAGGACAAGGACAGGCTTCCGATCCGCGAGCTGTTCGGGCCAAACCCGGCGCACGACATCACGAACAACCCGGAGGTCTACCTCCAGGTGCTGACCGAGCTGATCGAGCAGAGCCTGATGCCTCGCTACCTGCATGAGGTCGAGAACCTCCTGCCCCGCTGACCCCACCCCCGGTGTAGGGACCGTACCAGCGTCTCCGACCCAGACGGGCCCGGGGGAGCCCGGGATTTTTCTAGTAGGCGCGTCGGAAAGCGGTACACGCAAGAACGTGTGATGCACGCGTGCCGCACGGGACACTGCACGCATGGACATCGAAACCGACGCCGACGCAGGCGAGTGGATTTCGATCACGGATGCTGCGGCGCGTTTGAGCGCGGCTGGTGACCGGATCGATCGCTCGACCTTGTCGCGCTACCTGAAGCAGCACGCTCAAGCGTTGCCGACGCGCGAGGAGGGTAAGTCCCACCTGGTCGAGTTCGGCGCGCTGGTCGCGCACCGTGGCGAGAACATTCGGCTGCGCTCGGTCCCGCCGGTCTCCGGGCAGACTGGCCTCGGCCTCAAAGCGAAGGCGCCGCCTTCAAGGTTCGCCGGCAGCCAGTCCGACGGCTTCGCCCGCAAGGCGCAGGCCGACGCCGAGATGCGCGAGATGGACCTCGCCAAGCGTCGCGGTGAACTGACACCGACGGCAGAGGTCGACAAGGCCGGCCGCGATGCGATAGCGCTGATGCAAAGCGCTTTCGACCGGGCGATCGAGAGCGAGGCGGCGAGCCTCTCGGTAAAATATGGCTGGGACGAGCGCGTCGCGCGCATTGCCTTGAAGGGCTTTGTCCGCGTCGGCCTTGACGACTTCAACCGCGAGATCCGCGAGCGCCTCGACCAGCACGAGCGCGAGCGCGCATCCGGCGACACCGGGCCATTCGACCAGGCCGCCTTGCAATGAGCTATCACGATGCGCGGCTTTCCTTTCCGGATCTGCCGCATGGCGCCGAAGTCCTGTTCGCCGGCCTCGAGGCCGCCAGCCGGCCCGTCGCTGACCTGACGATCTCGGAATGGGCCGACCGCTACCGCTTCGTCTCGCCGGAATCGGGGTCGCCCTGGCCCGGCCAGTTCAAGACCGACCGCGTTCCCTACCTGCGCGAGCCGCAGGATTGCCTGCATCCCGACCATCCGGCACGCCGCGTGACCTGCCGCTGGGCGGCGCAGCTCGGCAAGTCGACGGCAATCGAGAACTGGTTCGGCTTCATCGTCGACCAGGCGCCCGGCTCGATGATGATCGTGCTGCCGACCCTCGAGGAAGCGACTAAGTTCAACCGGGTCAAGCTGCAGCCGACGATTGAGGCCAGCCCGCGCATCACCCACAAGGTGATGCCGGTCAACAGCCGCGACGAGCAGGGCTCGACCACTTCGTTCAAGCGCTACGCCGGCGGCTTCTGCCAGATCGTCAATGCGGGCTCCTCCAAGGGCCTGCAGATGGTGTCAATCAAATACCTCGCGATGGACGAGGTCACCGGCTATCCGCGCGACGTCGACGGCCGTGGCAGCCCGCGCGACCAGGCCCGGGCCCGCCAGAAGATGTATGGCGACCTCGCCAAGGAATGGGAAGGCTCGACGCCCGGCATCTCCGGAGAATGTGCAATCACCGGCGATTTCGAAGTCGGCGACCAGCGCTACTACTACGTGCCCTGTCCGCATTGCGGCATCTATCATGTGCTGGAATTCGACCAGTTTCGCGAGCAGCTGCGCGATCCTGATCCGGCGCGCAATCTGCCGGTTCATGTGGCCTGCATCGCCTGCAACGGCGCCATACTCGACGGCCACAAGGCCGAGATGAACGCGCGCGGCCACTGGATCGCCCGCCGCGTCCATGACGGCGAGGAGAAGGTGCCGGACGCGATCGCGCCCCAAGACATCGGCCGCTGGCGCTGCGACCCCTGTGAGGGCCGCTGCCGCGACTGGCAGCCGAGCTATCATCTGTGGGCGGCCTACGCGCCGCGCGAACGCTTCGCCGACATCTGGCACCGCTTCAAGGACGCCGAAGGCGACACGACGAAGCTGCGCACCTTCTACCAGCAGGATCTGGCGTTGCCCTACGATCCGGGCGGCGTCGCCGTCGAATGGGAAAAGATCGTCGAGGCGGCGCGCAAGTTTCCGTTCCCGCGAGCGGTCATCCCGGCCGAAGCGGGCATCATCGTCTCGGCAGCCGACGTCCAGGGCTACGGCATCAAATGGTCGGTCTGGGCGATCGGACCGCGCGACCGCGCCTGGCTGATTGACCGCCAGGTCTTCATGGGCGCGCCGGACCAAGTCGACGATGCTTGGATTGAACTCGCCGACGCGCTCGGCAAGACCTACCGCACGGCCGGCGGCGGTGAGAAGGGCATCGACATTTCCGGCGTCGATTCGGGCTTTGCCACCGACCGCGTCTACCGCTTCTGCGCCTCGCGGCCGAATGTCTACGCGCTCGATGGCCGCCACCAGATCGGCCTGCCATGGCTCGGCACACCGGTGAAGAAGGATATTCGCGACCAGCGCAAGCGCATCATCGCCAAGGTCATGCTCTATCCGGTCGGGCTCTACGACATCAAGACCTCGGTGATGGCAGCACTTGCCAATTTCGTGCTCGGTCCCGACGAGAAGGGCAGCTGGCCGCGCAACACCATCCACCTGTCGAACGAGCTTTGCGACGACGAGTTCGCCAAGGAGATGACGGCGGAGCGGCTGGTCGATCCGGACGAGGAAGCGCGCGCCACGGTCTCGCGCCGGGCGCGCAATTTGATCAGCCCGAAGGCGCCGCGCGAGTGGAAGAAGATCCTCGGCCGCGCCAATGACTGGTTCGACACGACGGTCTACGCCTTCGCGCTGGCCTGGCATCTGAAGCACAAGCGCCGGCTCAATGCCGAGCGCTGGGCCGATCTGTTGACTGAACTGCACGGTAAGCCGGCCGAGCCTGACCTGTTCGAAGCGGCCGAGGACGGGCCGTTCGTGAAGAAGAAAACCGCGCCAACGCCGGAAAGTGATGCGCGGCGCGAGGCCAGAAAAAAGAAGTGGGCGAACCGAAGTTGAGCGCGAAACCCCGTTACCGCATCAAGGCTGGCAGCTCGGTTGTTTCCGATACTGCTCGTCCGCGCCCGGCAGGTAGCTATCTTCGCGACACGCGTTCCGCAATCATCTCGACTCGTCCTGCGATCATGCGCGAGCATCGCGACGAGGTTCGCGCCGCCTGGCGCCGTGCCGCTGGCCTGGCAGCCGACATCATCCAGAATTCCGGCCGCATTCGCGGCGCGGTCGACCAAGTGCTTGCCGACACCGTCGGGGAGGAGTTGGTGCTCACGCCGAAACCGAACCTCTCCAGGCTCGGCTATGACGCCAATGAAACGGTCGAATTCGTCAAGCTGGTCAAGGAATGGTGGAAGAAGCGCGCCTGGAACCAGCGTGAATGCGATTTTCGTGGCAAGTTCACGCTGCCGCAGATGATCGACATGGCGTTGCGCGCCGATGTCGTCTTTGGAGAAGCGGTCGGCGTCTTGAGCTATTTTCCGATATCTCAGCGCCGCCGCTATGGCATCGTCAGCGGAACCAAGCTCTGCCTGATGTCGCCGACCACACTGGTCCAGGATACTAACGAATTCGTCGGCCTTTATCAGGGCGTCATCCACGATCCGAACGGCCGCCCGGTGGCCTACCGATTCGAGGAGCGTCAAGACGGCATCCTGACCAAGCGCGATCATCCGGCCTATGATGCGAACGGTCGGCAAGTCGTCGTTCATGTCTTCGACCCGATGGCGCCAACCGATGTACGCGGCATCTCGCGGCTCGCATCCGCCATCCGGAAGCATATCCAGCATGAAGTGCTGGTCGACGCGACGATCCAGACGCAGATCCTGCAGACGATCTTCGGCATCGCGCTGACCAGCCCCGAACCCTCCAAGGAAGCGTTCGAGGCGATCGAGGCGCTGCCGGACGATAGCGAGATCAGGACCGACTTCATCGACTATTTCCAGGCCGCGCTCGATCGTGCCGCGGAAGGAAAGATTTCGATCAGCGGCGATCCCAAGGTCTCTCACCTGGCGCCCGGCGAGGATCTGAAATTCCTGACCAGCGGCACGCCCGGTCCGCAGTTTCTTCCGGTGTCGGCGGAACTGTCGCGCGACATGGCGCGTGCTCTGGGCATCACCTATGGCGGCCTGACCATGGACAACACCTCGGCGACCTATTCGTCGGTCAACATGGACAACGCCTCGATCTGGCCGATCGTCACGCGACGCCGCAGCCGCGTCGCCTCGCCCTTTTGCCAGGCCTATTATGAGAGCGGCCTGGACGAGGAGATCGGCGAGGGCCGTATCCCGTTCAAGGGCGGCTACGAAGCCTTTGCGGCCAATCGCGATGACGTGCTCTGGACCCTGTGGAACGGGCCGGCCAAACCGACGGCCGACGACGGCAAGAGTGCGAAAGCGGCGACGGAACGGCTTGTGAACGGCACGTCGACCTTCGAGGCCGAATGCGCCGAGCGTGGGCTCGATCCGGAGGAAGTTTTCGAAAGCCGCAAATATTGGCATGACCGCTTCGTGGCTGCCGGGCTGCCTTCGCCCTTCGTCGCTCGAAACGGCGGTGCGCCCGACAACAACGCCGCGGCTGAAGAAGAGCCGGCAAAGAAAGCCGCCTGATGCCAACCATGATCAAAATCGCCGGCGTCTCGGTCGACGCGGAAGACCCGTGTGCGCTCTATCAGGCGCTTTATGCGGCCAAGCTGAAGCTGATTGCCGGCGAACGGGTCGAGGAGACGGAAGTGCGATCGCCGGTAACCCACCGGCGCGTCCGCATATCGGTCGGCAGCGTCGCTGCGCTCGACGCCGAGTTGATGCGGCTCGCCGCAGCCTGTTCGGCCAAGCAAGGCAAGCGCTCCCGCTACGCCAAGACGATACGCTTTGTTGGAGGCGGTCCATGTCGATAGCCTTTGAACGAATCTGCGGCGCCCTCTTCGACAGGCCGCATCTCTATCATGCTGGCAAGGCCGAGACTTTGCTGCAGATGCTCGGGCCGCGCCTTACAGGTCACCCGATCACCATCGTCAACGCACCAGGCGCGGTCGACCATGTCGCCTTTGCCAATGGCCGTCCGTCTGCTGGTGTGCTGGGCGATAGCATGGGTCGCCGCCTCGACCAGCGCGGCATCGTCCCGTTCGAAATGATCGAGAATGTCGCTGTCATTCCGGTCGAAGGCACTTTGGTCCAGAAGGGCGCGTGGATCGGCGCGTCGTCTGGCGAAACGTCGTACCAGGGACTGATCACGCAATTCGCCCGTGCCGAGCGCAGCACGGCTGTCAAGGGAGCCGTGGTCGAGATCGACAGTTTCGGCGGGCAGGTCAACGGCGCCTTCGAGGCTGCAGCCGCCCTACGCTCGCTGTCCAAGGCCAAGCCGACGATCGCCATCCTGACCGACTTCGCCTATTCGTCCGGCTATCTCCTCGCCAGCCAGGCGCGGCAGATTATCATGCCGGAGTTCGGCGGCGCCGGTTCGATCGGCGTCGTCATGATGCATGCCGATTTTTCCGGCAATCTCGAGCAGGAAGGCATCAAGGTCACCTTCATCCATGCCGGCAAGCACAAGGTTGACGGCAATCCCTACCAGCCGCTGGCCGCCGGCGTTCAGGAGAAATGGCAGACCGAGGTCGAGCAGATGCGCGACCGGTTCGCCGGTGTCGTCGCGCAAGGGCGTGGCAAGCGGATGTCAAAGGCGGCGGCGCTGAAGACCGAGGCAGAAGCCTTTTCGGCGGCCGAAGCTGTCGAGCTCGGCCTCGCCGATGCGGTCGGCGACAGCCAGGAGGCTTTCGCGGCTTTCATAAAGGACATCAACGGAAAGGCCTGACAGATGGCGAACAGCATGTTGGCCGCAGTCCGCGCAGCAACGCTCGCGGCAGCGGATGAGCTTTCCCCCGAAGGGGAAAATACCGGCGCCGATGCGCCTCACAGCAAGGAGACTGACATGTCGAAAGACGCGCAGCCCGCCGGCGGCAGCAACACCGAAGCCGGCATTCCAAAAGCAGATCACGATGCGGCTGTAGCAACCGCCGAAAAGACCGGCCGAGCGGCTGGCGCACAGGAGGCGACGGAACGCCTCTCCGCCGCTATCGGCGCCGAAGGCGTCAAAGGCGATGCGGGCCGCATGTCGGCGGCGCTCGATCTGGTGGTCAAGTCGCCGGGCATGAGCGGTGCCGATGTCGCCGCCTTCGTCGTCGCCAATGTTGCGGCGGCCAAGCCAGCAGCAAGCGCGGATGCCGCGGCTTACGAGAAGACCCGCCTGGCCGCCGCCGGCCTGGCGCAGCCCGGCGGTAAGGACGCATCTCAGGACGCGACCAGCCGGATCCTCGGCAACTATCGCGCCTCGACCGGAGCGCCTGCCAAACAAGGCTGACGGCCGCGCCGGCTGACAGCTCAATCCCAGCAACGACAACTACAACTCACCGAAAGGGTTGATCATGACCAGCATTCCTTTTGCACAGCCGGGCATGGCGGCCCGCGACGTGTCCGAAACCTTTACGTCCGCCGAGATCTTCAACTCGGCCATTCCCCATCCGGTCACGGAAGATTTTCCGGTGGCTGCCGATGTGGCCCTGCAGGCCTTCTCGGTCGTCGGCCTCGCAGCATCCGGCCTGAGCCTCGCCATGGCGACGCTGCTTTATGCGCCTGGCAGCAAGGCCACCGGTCGGCTGGTCTTCTCCGGCGTCGGCACCGTCGACGACACGATCACCATCGGCGCGACTGTCTATACGTTAAAGGCGGCGCCGACCACTGTCGCCGGGCAGGTGAAGATCGGCGCCACGGCGGCCGAGACCGCCAGCAACCTGATCGCGGCCATCAATGCCGGTGCAGGTGCTGGCACGGCTTATGGCTCTCTCACCGTGGCGCATCCGGACGTCAGTGCGCAATCTGACGCGGCCGGCATCGTCGGCCTTGTCGCCAAGGTGGCAGGCGCGGCGGGTAATGCGATCGCTACCACCGAGGCCGGAACGGCAACTGCCTTTGCCAATACCACGCTGGTCGGCGGTGTCGATCAGGTCGGCGTCGCGCCGATCGGGATCACCACGGCGCCCGTGGTCGACACCGACGCCGCGCAGCGCGTCGCCATCTATCGTGCCGGCAACTTCAACCCGGACGCACTCAACTGGCATGCCTCCTTCGATACGGACGCCAAGAGGGAAGCCGCCTTCCGCGGCGCCCTCACGCCAACCAACATCGTCGTCCGCAAGCGTCTCTGACGCGAAAACAGCAACTCCCCTTCCACGCAATCGCGGCTGAGGCCGCCTCTTTTCACAAAGGGCCACGACCATGGCGGACTTCGACCACTATGAACTCTGGGACACGCACACTCTGCTGGGTGTGTTCCGCGAACTCGACATCGTGCCGAGCTACTGGCTCGATCTGCTCTTCCCCAACCAGATGTCGTCGACCGACGAGTATATCGACCTGGAGAAGATCCCGCGCTCTGGCCGCAAGCTCGCGCCCTTCGTCGCGCCGATGGCGCAGGGTCGCGCCATCTACGAAGAGGGTGCGCGCCTCGAGCGCTTCAAGCCTGGCTACGTCAAGGCAAGCGATCCCGTCTCGCCGCTGCGCGCCTTGACCCGCCGTCCGGGCACGCTGCTCGGTCCCAACGCCCAAAGCCCGGCCGCCCGCTACGACGCGGTAAAAGCCGACATTCTTCAGTTTCACCGCGTCGCCGTCGAACGGCTATGGGAATGGATGGCGGCGAAGGCGATCATCGACGGCAAGGTTGTCATCGAAGGCAAGGACATGCCGCAGCGTCTGGTCGATTTCGGCCGCGCCAGCGGCCACACCGTCGTGCTCGGGGTTGGCGCCCGCTGGGGCGACGCCGGCGTCTCCATCCTGGACGACATTCAGAGCTGGGCCGACATGATGCATTCGGCCGAGTTCGGCGGCGCTCCGAACCGCATCACCGTCGGCACCGATGCCTGGGGCGTCATGCGCCGCGACCCGGAAATTCTAGGCGAAATGGACCTGACCCGGCGCGGCAATGCTGATTTGACCATCAAGACCGGGCTGATGACCACCGGCGAGGTTCGCTATGGCGGCACGCTCGGCGGCGGCATCGAGGTCTGGGTCTACAAGGACTATTACACCGTCAGCGGCGTTGTTACGCCGTTCATGTCTCCGAAGGACGTGGTCTTGTCCGGCCCGAATGTGCAGGGCTATCGCTGCTTTGGCACGATCGTCGACCTGCATGCCCAGTTCGAGGCGCTGCCGATCTTCCCGCGTAACTATGTTCCGGAAGGTGATGTCGCCATCGAGCAAATCCTCACCCAGTCGGCGCCGCTGATGGTGCCGGTCAACCCCAACGCCACGCTGAAGGCGACCGTCCTGGCCTAATCGCCACCGGGTCCGCCCTCGTTCGTCCGGCAATCCTCAAATCGAACTGGAGACTTATCATGGTCAAAGCCATCGCTTTGAACACGGTCCACCTGTGCAAGACGCCGGGCGAGAAGACCCCGGAAGGCAAGGTGGCCAAACGCGCCGAAATCGAAATCAAGGCGCCAGGGGCCATCCTCGACCTCGACAAGAAGCAGTTCGAGGATCTTGTCGCCAAGGGCGCGGTTCGCTCGGCTACCAAGGTCGACCTTGCCCGCGCGGATACGGCCGCCGAAATGGACCTCGGAACGGCCTGATGATCGACTGGAACGAGGCTTTGGCGGCGACCGATTCGACCGTCGCCGAGGTCTTCGACCGCGAAAGCTTCCGCGTCGTGCCGACGGCGCGGCGCGTCGGCGTAAACGATACCCGCATGGCCGATCCAGATCGCGTCGGGTTTTCCTTCCTCGGCTCGATCGATTTCGGCCCTGCGGCCCTTGCGCCCGGCTTCTCGCATCCGTCCATGATGTCTTCGGATCGCGACCGAGCGCGCGAAATGCCGGCGCATGAGGCCGTCGTAACCGCGCTGTCGACCGACTGGCCCGAGCCGGTCAAGGTCGAGGACCAGATCGTCTGGCTTGACCCGGAGACCGGCGTTGAGAAGGGCCGCTTTCTTGTCGCGGCCAATCCGGTGGACGGCGGCAAGCGCCTGGCGCTCTTCGTCAACCGCACCAAGGGCCGGCCATGACCATTGCCGCCGAAATCACCCGGCTGGCCGCTGTCGAAAGCCTGTGCCCGACCGTCGCGATGCTTGCCGGCACCGCGCTGCCGACCTTGGCGCGCCACCGCGTCTTCGACAGCCGCCGGCCTTCGACCGATGAACTTGACGCCGGCGAGGAATACACGCCGGTCCTGTCGCTGTTCACCCGCAAGTCGGAATCGCCGCGCCGTGGCCAGGGCCAAGGTAGTGTAGCGAGGAACGGCCGCACCATGCTCGAGGTGGTGGCGGAGCTCTGCGTGTCGGCGCAGGACGAGGACGGCTCGCCCTATACCGACGCCATGGTCGGCTCCGACCCGAAGGCGCGCATCGTGCTGTCGGCGCTCTGCGCGCAGGTGCGTTTCGTGCTGACGCAAGGGCCAACAGGCACGCTCTTTCGCCAGATCGTCATGGCGATCGAGAGCATCGACGAGGAGGGCTTTGCCGTCCCCGAGCTCGGCCTGCGCTGGCAGCGCACCACCATGCTGTTCGACTGCCAGATACCCGACGACGATTTCTCCGGCGGGGCAGGGCTGCCGCAGCCGGCCGCGCGCATCGCAGCGCTTCTGCCCGACAATTCCTACGCCAAGGCCACCCTGGCCAATATGGCCGCGCAGTTCGTCGCCGCCGCACCATTGCCGATCATCGACACGATCGCCTTCGAAGTAAAGCAGACCGGCGTCTCCGGTGAGATGGGTCCTGCCGCCGCGATTGCGCAACCCTTTCCTGAGATCGAGGAAGAGACATGACCACGCTCGTTCACGTCAGACTGGCGGATGCCGCACATCGCATGCCGCACCCGTTCAACCCGAGCGTCGACTTTCCGGCCGAAGGGCTGACCGTGGACCGCGAGGACCCGGCCTGGATGCAGCTCATCAATGACGGCTCGCTGACGATCGTCGAAAAAGAAGCGCCTGCCACGGCAGGCAAGCGCAAGGAGAAAAACTGATGGGCATCCTGTTCAACAACATCCCCGGCGCCGGCCTGGTCGCGCCGCTGTTTGCCTTCGAGGTGACCTCCGGCGGCAGCTACCAGTCGGCCTCGCGCCTGCTGCTGATCGGCCATAAGAACACCGGCGCGCTAATTGCAGACAATACCCCGACGCCGGTCGGCTCGGCGCAGGAAGCCGTAGCACTTTGCGGCGCCGGCTCGATGCTGGCTGAAATGGCGCGTGTCGCGTTCTTGAACGCGCCGACGCAGGAGACATGGATCTTGGCGGTACCGGCGACCGGCACGGCGCGCGTCGACACCATCAAGGTCAATTCGGTTCCGGCCGGCGGCGGCGTCGCCACCGTCGAGATCGGCGGCGAGCCGGTGCAGGTGCAGATCGCCGCCGGCGACAGCGTCAATACCGTCGCCGCCGCCCTTGCTGCTGCCATCAACGCCTATTTCAACGCGCTGACCGGTGCGGCGCTGTCGGTCGCCGCGACGGTCGCCACGGACACGGTGACGGTGACCGCCCGCCATCTCGGCCTGATCTATGTCGACTATGACTTCTATGTGCCGACCGTCGTTGCCGGCAACGCCTTTGCCGGCGCTGCCGTCACCATCACCAACACCGTGGTGCCGACCGGCAGCCCGGACCTGTCGGCGGCTCTGGCCGCACTCGGCGACGATCCCTTCGACTGGATCGTCTCGCCCTTTTCGGATGCCACCAACATCGCCCGCTACACGGCGGCGATGAACGATGTGTCCGGCCGCTGGGCATACAATCGCCAGGTCTATGGCCATGTCTTCACCACCGCGGCCGGCACGCTGTCGGCGCTGACCACGATCGGCCTGGCGCTCAACGACCGTCACCTGACCATCCACCCCCGTCTGCCTGTCGCTGCCGGCAATCCGACGCCGGCCTGGCTGGCCGCATCTGCCCGCACGGCGCGCATCGTGCCGTGGCTGTCCGACGACGCCACGGGCAATGTCTCGCGCAACCAGAAGGGCCTTGTCGTGCAAGGAGAGCGGCCGCCGCGCGATCGATCGCTGGTGCCGACCTATGCCGGCCGCAACACCATGCTGCGCTCCGGCATCTCGACCGTCATCGTCAACACCGATGGCGGCGTGGCGATCGACAAGGTCATCACCACTTACCAGAAGGATGCCAACGCGCAGCCGGACGAGACGTTTCGCGACATCCAGGCGATCGGCCAGCTCGTCGCCATCCTGCGCTATTTCCGCGCGCAGTTGTCCTATGAGCACGGCCAGAAGGCGCTTGCCGACGAAAACCCCGGCGGCCTCGGCGCGATCTCGACGCCGAAGTCGATCAAGGCGACGCTGGTGCATGCCGCCGACACGCTGGAAAACCGGGGCGTGCTGGAAAACGCGCGCGGCTTTGCCGACCGGCTGATCGTCCAGCGAAACAGCCAGAGCGCCAACCGCGTCGACATCATGGCGCCGATCGACCGCGTCAACCCGCTCGACGTGATTGCCGCCAACGCGATGCTCTACAGCCAGTATCGCGCCGTCTGATCGCCGCCTGACCATCCATTCAACTGAGAGGAAAAACCGATGCAGAATTTCGGCGGAGAAATGACGTTCGGTCTTTCGACCGGCGAGCGGATCGTGGTGCGCGGTGCCGCCGAGATCATGCCGTCCAATGTCGAGATCACCGGCGCGGCCAACCAGGACGGATCGGTGTATCGCACGTCCGAGCCGACCGGCTTCAAGGCGAACCTCACCTTCGAGGATTTGCCGACAGACGACTGGAACCGGCTGATGCGGGCTTCCGGCTTCAACGTGACGCTCAACGAAAGCTTCACCGGCGTTCAGCATCTGTGGACCGAAGCCGCCTTCACCGGCACGCCGACAGTCAACCGGGCGAGCGGTGAAGTCACCGGCGTGGCGCTGATCGCCCGCGTCTACCGGAAGATCTGACGATGGCGGAAACAGTCGTTCCGCTGTCGAAGCGCTATGAGGCGCACGGCGAAGCCTTCGAAAGCGTCACACTGCGCGAGCCGCGCTTCGAGGATTTGCTGGCGCTGGGCGAGCCCTACGAAATACAGCGCGCCGGCGGCAACAATGTCGTGATCGAGAACGTCGACACCGTCGCTGACTATGTCCGCCGCTGTGTCGTGGCGCCGGGGATCGAGAAGCTGGTCGTGCTTGAGCTGGCCGATGCCAGGCTGGTGCGCGATGCGGTGATCGGTTTTTTTATGCGTACCGCGCCGGCGGTCACCGAGTAGGCGACGTCATAGGCATTCAAGCCGATGATCTGATGTTCTTCTTCAACTGGCAGCCAGGCACGGTGCTGCCGATGCCGTTTTCCGACATCGCCATGCTGCACAGGCGTGGCATTGAATTCCTGAAGCGTAGGCCGAAGACATGAGCAACCGCACGATCGAGGCCATATTGCGCCTGTCGGCGAAGCTCGGCCCGATGGGTGCCTTCGGCCAGTTGTCCAGCAAGCTCAACCAGGTCAATCAGAAAGCTTTAGCGTTTAACCGCACGCAAGGACTGATGGCGCGCAACAGCATGTTGGCGGCAAACGCCGTCCGCGGGCTTGTCGCCTATGGTCTGGTGCGCAGGGCCGGTCAAATGGTGACAAACTTCGCCGGCGCCGAACGGCGGCTGAACCGTATCGCCATCAATGCCGATGCCGGCAAGGACAAGCTGGGCGAGATGTTCCGCACGGTCGATCGTGCTGCGCTCGATTATTCGATGACGCAGGACAGCATCACGGACGGTCTCGAATCGCTTGTCGCTTCCGGACGCAGCCTCGACGATGCGCTGTCTTTCCTGCCTTCCGTGGCCGCCACAGCGCAGGCGGCCGGTGCCGAAATCGCCGACATAGCAACCACGGCCGATGCGATCGGCAGCTCGTTCCATTTCGCCGGCAACAACATGCAGCGCGCCTTCGACATCCTTGTGACGTCGGGCAAGCAGGGCAAGTTCGAGTTGAAGGACATGGCCCAGTACCTTCCGTCGCTGGCGCCCGCCATGGCCTCTCTTGGGTATGAGGGTGAGAAGGGGTTGGGCAAGCTCGCGTCCATGCTGCAGACGGTGCGCTTGCAGACCGGTGACGCGAGTTCTGCCGCGACCAATTTGCAGAACGTCTTGCAGAAGATGGAATCGAACGAGACGGCGAAGCGCTTTAAGAAGTTCGGCGTCGATCTGCGCAAGGAAATGGCCAAGGCACGCAAGGAAGGCCGCGACCTCATCGATGTGTTCATCGAACTCACCGAACGGGCGCTCAAAGGCGATCTGTCGAAGATCCCGCAACTGTTCACCGATGCCCAATTCCAGCAAGGCATGCGCGCCCTTTTGCAGGGCCGCGACGCCATGGAGGGTTTCCAGAAGGCGCTCGAAAATGTCGACGGCGCGACCATGCGCGATCTCGGCCGCGTCCTCGATGATAACCAGTCGAAGATCGACCGCATGGGTGCATCGTGGGAGCGCATGGTGCGCGCGATCGGGTCGGGTATTGCACCCGCCGCCACCGGCGCCATGGACTTCGTCAGCTCCAACATGGACAAGGCGCAGTTCATCAATACCGAGCTCGACAAGCAGGGCATGGGCTTCTGGGAGAAGCGCATGTGGTGGCTGCGCAATGGCTTCGACAATCAGGACCAGGGACTGACCGCGTTCAAGGGCGGATGGCGGTCGCCCGAAGGCCTGGTCGCCGCCAAAGGGCCGATGAGCGCCAGCCCGGAATTGCCGTCGCGCCGTCAGGACCAGCCGGGCCGCACGCCGATCCCGACACCTCGCCCGGTTGCGCCGAGCGTGGCCGAGCAATACCGGCTCTACGGTCGCGGCCACGCAGCCGCCGTGCGCAACAGCGTTCAGGTCGAGAAGCCGTCCGGCTACTTCGGCAACGAAATCGATTTCAGCGCGATGGAACGAGCCACGGACGCCGCAGCTGCCGACCTGAAGGGAGCCGGCGTCGAGACGGCATCGTCCGTTGCTGACAGCGGCAAGCAGGCCGGTGACAGCATCAAGTCGGGTGCCGACACTCTGGCATCGGTCGCGGGCAAGCTGGAAGCGGCAATCGTCGCCGGCGCCAATGCGCTTGCCGGCGCTGCCCGCAGTGCTGCCGCCGACCTGTCGCGGCCTATCGGCTCGCTTAAGGCGGTGCGCGCCGACACCGGCAAGTCCAATGCCGGCCATCTTATGGGGCCACGTTGATGCGCGACTGGCTGAAAGCCTTCCGGCCCGCGTCATTCCGTGGCGTGCCGTTCTTCGTCGAGGCCGAGGAAGCCGAAGGCGGCCGGCGCGTCGCCATCTCGCCGATCGCCTATTCCGATCTGCATGTCACCGAAGACATGGGCGGCGATGTCAGGCGGTTCAGCCTGTCGGCCTATGTCGCCGGCGACATTGCCGATGCGAATGCCCGAGCCTTCACCGCGGCGCTCAACGCACCGGGCGCCGCGACGCTTATCCTGCCGATGGGCGGCCCGGTACTGGTTAGGGTGCCGCGCTGGTCGCTGTCGCGTGAGCGCGGCCGTGCCGGCTATGTCGGTTTCGACATAGAATTCGTTGCGGCCGGCCTGCCGTCGTTGCCTTTCGCCGCCGTGCCCGGCGCCTTTGCGGTTGCCGGCAAGATCGCCGCCGGCATCGACATGATCGCGTCTGCCGCCGCTTTCCGCATGCGCGATGTCGCGCCCGGTCAGGCGGCGCCCTCTGCGCTTGCCGCCGCGGGCGCTGCGGCGCTTATGGCTTCGGTCGCCGATGCGGCGGAGTTGCCGGCCGAAAAGCGGCCCGCCATCGCCGACGCGATAGCGACGATCACGCGCCTGTCGACAGAACCTGTTGCCCAGGCCGGGCCGATCGCTGCGGCGATTGCCTCGACGGTTGGCGCCATTGCCGATCTGGCGAGCCCGGCCGAGGCGGGCGATGCCTTCGCGGCCGCTGCCGTACCAGCTGGAAATGATGTTTTCGACCTGGTGTCGGCCGCCGTCTTCGCTGCAGGGTTTTGCCAGGCGCTTGCTGCCGGCGATTATATTTCGCGCCAAGATGCGCGCCGTGCCCGTGACCGCATTGCGCCGGTCGTCGATCCCGTCCTCGAGGCCTTGTCCTCGGGCCTCGACGTTGCGGTCAGCGAATGGCTGTCAGATATCGCGGCGACCGCGGCATCCGACCTCAGTGCCGTTGCCGCCAATCGGGCGCCGCTGGTCAGCATTCAGACCGAAATATCATTGCCCGCGACGGCGCTGGCCTACGCGCTTTATGGCGATGCTGGCCGCGCCGGCGAGCTGGTCCAGCGCAACAGCGTCGCCACCCCGGCGGCCATGCCGATCAGCTTCGAAGCCATCGCCCCTTAGCCTACGTGTACACGCTGCCCTCACAGGGCAGCCTGAGAGGATCGTGCCTTGCCGCTTGAGACCATTGCCATCCAGGCAGGCGGGCTGTTCTTGCCCTGGCAGGATGTCTCGATCTCGATCTCGGCCGAGGAGGCTGTGCGCAGCGCCGTCGTCACCGGGCACATACCGCCAGGCGCCTCACCACCTTGGCCCGACGACAGGGCCAGCGTGACGGCGAACGGCACGCTGCTGCTGACCGGCTATGTTCGCGACCTCAGGCCCGACCAGGGATCGGACGACTGGCGCGCGACCATCTCGTTGGTTTCGCGGACGGTCGACGCGGTCGAGACCTCGATCCTGCACAAGACCGGCCTGGTCGAGAACAAGGACATCAAGGGCATCGGCGAGGCCTTCGACAATTGCGGCATCGGCATTGAGGCGAAGGGATCGTTCGAAACCATCGCCAAGCACCAGATCGAACCGGGCGAATCGCTCTATTCGACTTTGGAGCCGCTGGCGCGCGCCGAGGCGGCGATCATCCACGACACGCCGCAAGGCAAATTGCGCATCGTCCAGAAACCGGAGGGGTCGCATAGCGGCGGCCTGGCGGCTGGCGTCAACATCATCTCCGCGGCAGCGGAATTTTCGGGCGAGGGCAGGTTCAACCCGGTCATCGTTCGCGGCCAGCAATCGCGCGGCACGACGCCCCAGGCGCTGCGGCCTGAGGCCAAGGCGTCCGACGCCTCGGTCGGCCGCAGCCGCCCCAAGATCGTCGTTCTCGACGGCGAGGCTACGACGAAGCATATGAAGAACGCGGTCGAATGGGAGGCCCGCGCGGCGGCCGGCCTTGCCGTTAACGCGACCATCACCGTGTCGGGCTGGCGCGATGCCGGCGGCAGGATAAGGACGCCGAACTTTCTGGTCTATGTCCGCCATCCGCGCATCTATCTCGACCAGATGATGGTCATCAAATCCGTGGAACTGACGCAGGATACGCAAGCCGATGGTGACGGCACGCGGGCGACCCTGACGCTGACCGATCCGCGCGCGCTCGGAGGCTCTTCGTCCGGTTCGAAGTCGGGCAAGGGATGGTCGGCGCCGGAGCCAACGGCGGAGTATTCGGCGCAATGAAATCTTCCGCACACCTGACGCGTTTCGAGATCGATTCTTCGCGCTTCGACAATGGCCAGCTGCTGATCTCCGGTCGCGGACTTGCCGGCGAGACGTTCAAGGATCTGCTCTACGTTCAGCCGCATGGCGCCGCCAGTCGTCCGCCCAAGGGCGCGATCGGCGTTGCCATGGTCATGCCTGGCCGCCGCACCCAGGCGATGCTCATGGGCATCGAGCATGCGCAGCACCGGCCCGACCTGCCGGACGGCGCCGCGGCACTTTACGATGCGTCTGGAAACATCATCAAACTATTCGCCGGAGGCGTGACCATGGATTTCGGCTCGCGAACCATCACGCTGACCGGCGGCACCTGGAATTTGAAAGGCGACCTTAACGTCGACGGCAACATCACCGCCACCGGCTCGATCATGGACGCCGGCGGCAACACACCGCACCACACGCACTGATGATGATCAGGATCGTTCCACTCACCGGCGACGGCGAACCGCTGCTGTCGCCCGATACGCTATGGGACGGTACGTCGGGCGACTGGGCCATAGAAGGCGACGACAAGGCCAATGCCGGCGGCCTGCGCGCCAAAGCGGAACTTGCCACCGCCGTGCTGCTCTGCCTGATGACCGATGCGCGCGTCGAGCCGGACGAATTGCCGCCCGAAGAGCAGAACCGCGGCTGGCCCGGCGACAGTTTCGACCTTCGCACCGACCTCGGCGAGACGGTGATCGGTTCGAAACTCTGGCTGCTGCGCCGCTCGACGGCAAACGATGCGACCGCATTGCGGGCCGAAGACTATGCCCGTGCCGCCCTGCAGACACTGATCGACCAGAAGGCTGCGGCCACTGTCGAGGTGACCGGTACGGCCGACCCGGCGCAGCGGCGCATCGATTTGAAAATCACCTTGAAGGACCGCGATGGCGCGGTCGTCTTCGATCGCCGCTTCGGCGTCCTGTGGGAGCAACTGCGTGGCCTGGACCGTCCTCTCGCCAACTGAGATTTCGACCCGGCTGCGCGGCACCTTGCGTCGCTACCTGCCGGGCACCGATGCACTGGTCTGGCCGAACAATCTGACGGCGATCGTCAAGACGGTCGCAGCCGGCATGCATGACATGCATCTGCGCGCCGCCTGGCTTTACGACCAGATTTTCGCCACCACGGCCAGCGTCCAGCATCTGGAACGGCACGGTGCCGAACTCGGCATCTATCGCCGGCCGATGGCGCGCGCCGAGGGCGTGGTAACGCTCAATGGCTATGCCGACACCATCTATCCGGCCGGCATCGCCTTTATTGCCGGCAACCGGCTCTATCGCTCGGTTTCCGATGCGCGCTCCAACCTGGCTGGTTTGCTCGCGCTGACCATCCTGTCCGACGATTATGGCGTCGCCACCAACATCGCCGCCGGCGAGACTTTGCAGCGCGCCGACCCGACGCAGTTCCCGAACCTCGAGCTTGAAGCGACCGTGGCCGGCGGCGGCATCGGCGGCGGTGCCGATACGGAGACGGATGCCAGCCTCCGCGCGCGCATCCTCGACCGCAAGCGCAGGCCGCCGCAGGGCGGCGCCTATTCGGACTACGAGCAGTTTGCCCGTGCCGTGCCCGGCGTCACTCAGGCGTGGGCCTTTGCGTTCGCGGATGCGCCCGGGACGGTCGGCGTCTGGTTCCTGTTCGAAGGCCGCGTCAATGGCATTCCTGAGGCCGGCGACATTGCCCTGGTGCAGGATGCGCTTGAGCAGCGCCGCCTGATCCGGGCCGGCTTGTCAGTCTCGGCACCGATCCCGTCTCCGCTCGACATCACCATCGCCAATCTTGCCGTCGACACGGTGCAGACGCGCGCTGCGATTGCCGCTTCGATCGCCGCCATGCTGGTCAGGCGCGCCCGACCGGGCGTCGCTTCCGCGCCGTTCACCCTGTCGCGCTCGTGGATTTCTGAAGCGATCAGCCTTGCCGTCGGCGAGGACCGTCACTTCCTGATCAACCCGTCCGGCGACATCATCTATGTCGGCGGCGAGATGCCGGTGCTGGGCGCGGTAAACTATGTCTGACCGCTGGCCCCGCTATCCCGGCGAGGACGAGCTTGCCTTCTTCCATTTCGCCCCCGACGACCCGTTCATCGGCGCGCCGCCGCAGGGCGATGTCCTGTCCGATCCCTCGGATGAGGCCGCAGAAGGTTTTCTGACGGCGCTGCTGCCCAAGGGTGCGGCATGGGGCACGCCCGACAACCAGGCGCTTGATCCGCTGTCAGTGCTGTCGCGGTTCTGGCGCGCGGTCGGCTCGGCCTTTGCCGATGCATATCGGGCGCTGTTCGGGGTAGCGCTCGAATCGACGGCGGTCACCCTGGTCACTTCGCTGGACGACTGGGAAATCGAATACGGGCTGCCCGATCCCTGCCTCGGGCCGGACCAGACGATCGACGCGCGCATGCGCTCGCTGCTGCTGAAAATCCGCTCGGGCGGCACCATCACGCCGGCCGATTTCATCAAGCTCGCCGCCGATGCCGGCTATGCGATCTCGATCGAGGAGCCGACACCGTTCCGGGCCGGCGCCTCGACTTGCGGCGGCCCTGAGGCAATCGCCGGCGGCGATGTCGTCGAGTATGTCTGGATCGTCAGCGTACCCGGCGTTTCGGTGGAATATTTCCGCGCCGGCGATGGCCGCGCCGGCGAGACGCCGCTCGGCCGGCTCGGCCTGCCCGACGATCTTATCTGCCTGTTCAACGCGCTGAAGCCAGCCTGGACCACCATCGTTTTTTCCGTTTGAAAAGAGGCCGCCATGAAGTTCGTCAATCCGCGCAATGCGCCGCCCTCCGAGGAGCGCATTCCTTACTGGAACGAGAACCGGCCGGCCGGCCTTACCGGCGCCATCCCGCCGGCCGATGTCTTCAACGATCCGCAGGACGAGATCCTGAAGGTTATCGTCGAAGCCGGCCTCACACCCGATGCTGCGGACAAGACACAGCTCTGGCAGGCGCTGCAGGCGCTGATCGCCGACATTGTTTCGGGCAGCACGCCGTCGATCGAGGTGCCGCCCGGATCGGTCTCGATGTTTGCCGCCGCTACAGCGCCGACCGGCTGGCTGAAATGCAATGGCCAGGCAGTCAGCCGCGCCACCTATGCCGATCTGTTCGCGGCGATCGGCACCAGCTGGGGCGCCGGCGATGCAGTCACCACCTTCAACGTGCCGGACTTTCGTGGCGAATTCCTGCGCGGCTTTGACGACGGCCGCGGCATCGACACCGGGCGCGTCTTCGGCAGCCTGCAGGACTATGCGACGGCGCGGCCGCAGAACGACACCGTCCAGCGCGTCGATCCGTTAACCGGCGATCCCGTCACGCTTAAGCAGGCGGGCAACCCGTCGGCGGCGACCAATCCGTCGCAGGTCGGCTTTGTTCGCGCCTCGAAGCTCGGCGAGCGCATCGTCACTGGTGATTTCGATCCGGGCGGCGGCGGCAACCCTTATGTCGACATCGTCAACGTCGTGACCGGCGATGACGAGACCCGGCCGCGCAACCGGGCCGTGCTGTATATAATCAAAACTTGACGCCTCGCGACGCGCATCGGCCGGTTCGGCCTCAAGCTCTTCTCACAACTGGATTGACCCATGGCCGCACCCGACCTGTTTGGGATACTCGATGTCGTCAAGAAACTGACGCCGCCGGCGGGCATGGGCACCGCCCACGTCGACGGCTTCTCCTGGGCTCGCAACGGCCTGTCCTATGGCGATTCGACCAAGCTGACCGCCGACGACTGGAACCGCATCATCGCCAATCTGCGCGTCGTGCTGATCGCCTCCGGGGTAAATCTTTCAACGCTCGACCCGGCCGATCCGGCGCTGCTGAAGACGGTGCTGGAGCTCTATCTCGGCGCGGCTGTCACCGACATCCTGTCCGGCGTCGATGTCGGCGGCTACGGCATGATGGCCAAGGCTATCTATGACGCCAACAATGACGGGCTGATCGATATCGACCATGGCGGCACCGGCGCATCGAGCCTGATCGATGCCGCCGACAATCTGTCGGCCATGTCGACCGACATCGCCAGCGCCGCCACTGCCGATCTCAGCGATGCCACCGGCATCAATGTCCGCATCACCGGCACCGACGCGATCTCTTCCTTCGGCTCGGCGCAGGCCGGCGCCATCCGCCGCCTGACCTTCGCCGCGGCGCTGACGCTGACCCATAACGCCACCAGCATGATGCTGATCGGCGGCGCCGACCTTGCGATCGAGGCCGGCGATACCGCCTGGATGCAGTCGCTCGGATCCGGCAACTGGCGCATGCTCGGCTTTTTCAGGGCAAGCGGCGCGGCGCTCAGCAGCATCCTGCGGCAAGGCTCAAACCCGCTGCCGACCGCCGAAGGCGATATCCGCTGGGATACCGACGACGACATCCTGGTCATCGGCGACGGCGCCGGGCAAAGGCTGTTCCTGGCGGCGCCGGCAGGCCTGGTGGCGGGCGACCTGCTCTATGCGACGGCGCCGAAGGTTCTGGCGCGCCTGCCCAAGGGCGCGGCGCGGCGCACGCTGCGCATGAATGCCGCCGCGACCGCGCCGGAATATGGCGGCGGGAACGGCGTGCCCGATGCCGTGCTGGAGGACCAGAAGGCCTCGGGTGTGAACGGCGGCTCTTCGGCGCCTGGCCTCGGCGCTTGGGTGACGCATATCCTCAACACCAAGGTTAGCGATCCCTACAATCTAATGGCGCTGGCCAGCAACGTCTTCACGCCGGCGAACGATGGCCGGGTTGAATGGCAGGTCGTCGGCTATGGCACCGAACTGCAGGTTCGCCTGTTCGACGTGACCGCTGGAGCCGAGGTCGGCATCGGTATGGGCGCTGGAGGTAACACGTCGCCGGATACCGGTTGCATTGCGCTCGGCGGTGCGGCGGTCGTCGGCGGCCACGGCTATCGCCTGGAATGGCGCACTTCACACTCGCACGCCAACGGTCTTGGCCTCGCCTTCGGCTTCGGCTCGATCGAGGTCTATGCCCGCTTGAAATATTGGGGAGACGCATGAGCAATTTCGTCCTCGTCGAAAACGGGATCGTCATTCAGTCCGACCGCTCTGGCGCTCAGCCCGATAGTTTCGTCGCAGCCGGCGACGAAGTCTGCCCCGGCTTCCTGTTCGACGGCGAAGTCTTCACCGCGCCCGTACCGGTGCCGGTCATCCCCGATCGGGTTTCGGCACGGCAGTTCAAGCTGCAGCTTCTCTCCGCCGGCCTGCTCGCCGAGGTCGAAGCATGGATCGCCGCGCAAGGCACGGCCGTCCAGATCGCCTATGACAACAGCGGCAGCTTCGTGCGCGCCGATCCGACGATGCAGGCCGGCTTTGCCGCCCTGGGCTTTTCAGGCACCGAGATCGACGCGTTCTTCACCGCCGCGGCGGCGCTCTGAAAATGGCCAAATACGTCTTTCCCGATGTCGAGCCGATCCGGCCCGGCTACGATTTCCAGATGCGCCTCCAGTTCCCACAGGATCTGTGGGATGCGGAAGAGATCGGCAGCGGCCGGCTGGTGGCGCAGTTTCGCGCCGCCGTGCCCGGCCCGGTGCTGTTCGAAGCCGACACGCTTGATCTGACGATCCAGCGCGAGGCGCCGCGTACGCTGGCCTTCTTCCTGTCGGAGGATGCCACCAAGCCTTTCATCGCCTCGACCATCGTCGTGTTCGATATCGCCCGCTTGGACGGTGGCGGCAGCCGCATCGTCCTCGACAAAGTGATCTGGCCAGTTCTGGAGACGGTGACCCGCGATGTCGTATAACGCGACCCTCGAAATTCCCAATGTCGTCGTCGTCTCCGGCCCGGCCGGGCAATCCTTCCGGCCGGTCGATGACGCCGCCGAGCTGACCGCCGATTTCGGCCGCGACGGCGACCGCGCCATTATCCGCGCCAATGGCGACGAGTGGCTGAAGACGGCAGGCGTGTGGGCCGCGACCGGCGAAAATTTCTGGGGCACACTGCTGGCGCAGGGCGCCGCTCAGGTCCAGCAGGCCGCCGCGTCGGCAACGCAGGCGCAAAGCATCGCCGATGAGTTCGGCGACCTCGAGGCCGGCATCACGCTGGCGCAGGCGGCCGCCGCGGCGGCTGCGGGCAATGCCGGCCAGACGGCGGCCGATCGTGCGCAGACCGGCCTCGATCGGGCGGCGACCGGCGCTGATGCCGGCCAAACCGCGGCCGATCGCATCGCCACTGCCGCCGACCGCGCGCAGACGGGTCTCGATCGCGCCGCGACCGCCGCCGATGCCGGCCAGACGGCGGCCGATCGTGTCGCCACCACTGCCGACCGGGCGCAAACCGGCATCGATCGCGCGGCGACCAGCGCCGATGCCGGCCAGACCGCGGCCGATCGTGTGGCGACCGCTGCCGATGTCGCTCTGGCCAATGCGGCTATCGGCGGCACCATCTACGACACCACGGCCGCTGGCATCGCCGCTACCACCAATGGGCAGTTCTTTATCGTCAAGGGCGACGGCGTCAACACCTATGCCCTGATGTACAAGAACGTCGCCACGGTCGCGACGCTGGTCGCCAGCTATCCCAGCAAAGAATCTCTCGACCTTCTGCTTGCGATGTTGGCGACAGGGGCAATCGCCCGTACCAACCTTTTCAATCCGGCGGCCGCTATAGACGGACAGATCGTCAGTGCTTCCAATGGAAACCTTTCGCCGAGCTCGACATACTTCACGTCTGCTCCGATCCCTGTCGTTGCCGGGCAGAGCTACACGGTACCAGCGAGAAACTCGCTCGCTTGGAAGAACGCCGCTGGCGTTTTCCTTTCAGGCTCTGGAACGGTAGCCGCCGTCGAAAGCACTATCGTTGCTCCGGCCAATGCCGTTTCGCTTCAGATATCAGTCGTCAAATCGCAATTGTTGCCGGCGGCGATGAGCGTCGTACATGGCACCACGTTGCCGTATCCACGAATTGGCTATGATGAGGTCATCGACGGCGGTGCCATTCGCCCGAATTCGCTGAAAGGCGCCGCGATCGTCGACCATTCGATAACGCCGAAGCAGGTCAACTTTATTGCCGAGAGCAAGAACAAGTTCGACAAGACTGCAGTAACCGACGGGTTCATGAGTGCGTCCGGCGTCATCACCACGCCCAGCGGGGTCTATTCTATATCAGACTACATCGACGTCGAACCGTTGACCGCCTATCACGGTGCTGACGCCAACGGCGGCATGCGGTTCTGGACGTTCTTTTACGATGTAGGTGTCGTGGCACCCGGTGGTTCAAACGCCTCCGGCACGGATTTCACCACGCCGGCCGGCGTCAAAAAAGTTAAGGTTAGTGTCCCGACAGTGGGTCTGGATACTTTCCAGTTAGAGCTTGGGAGCGTCAAAACAGCCTATGAACAGTTCGGCTATGGTTGGTCAAAAGATAAGGCAGCGGGCGCGCTAGCGAACTTCTTTAACAAAACCACAGACACCCTCGATGCCATACCGCAGGGCACGACGAACAAGCACTTCACTTCTACGTCGAAGGTTAATCTGGAACTGTTGGCTTCGATACTGCTCAACGGCTTCTCATCGGTAAAATCCAAAATACTGGCAAACATCTCCGATGTAACGATCCAGGTCATTGGCGATAGCACCGGTAATGACGACACCGACTGGGTGAGGCCATGGTCACAGTGGTTGGCCAGTCTCTACCCAGATAAGACGGTAAAATACTATCTATGGGACGAGTCTCTGTCCGGCTATCGCGCGCCCGTCACGCTCGGCGTTGGAACCGGAGCGCATACGATTTATATCTATAACGGGTCCCAATCAGGAGCGCCGCCAAACTACTTCTTTGGGTCCTACTATGCTGTCGCCATTGGCGCAATAACGCCCGATCTAGTGATTTGGAACCACGGCCACAATGTCACTACCGACTCGGACCCCGCGACAAGGGGACAGTTTTTGAATGCTATGGAATGGATTAAGCGCGTCAGGCCGAATGCCGCCCACGTCATCACAATGCAGAATCCGCGCCGCGACGACACCGGATCTGACCTGCAAATCCATGTTGCGCAGGCCCTAGCTGCTCAATATGGCGACTCGGTAGTCGACGTTTATGATAGGTTCATTGCAGCCGCAAAGCCCCCGGAATGGTACGCCGACAACGTCCACCCGAATGCCACGGGTCAAGCCGTATGGACCGAGATCGTCAAGCAGGCGTGGTCAGGGTGCCTCCCAGCCACCATTGCGCCCAATGCAGCCTTCACGAACACGAGGGCCCAGAACCTTCTCAATCTGGACGCATCTGGCGTCGATCAAGGCTATGGCTATTTCAAAAACTATATTAACGGGACGCCTGCCGGTTGGACTGTGCAGGGAGGCGCGACTTTTGCGAAAGACCTGGCTATCTTCGACGCCGAAATGGGGGATACATTCTCTGTCAAGATCACGGGGGCAGCAGCTTTGGCCGGGGCGCAGCGGAGCTTGTCCGCTCCGGCTCTAACCATGCTAAAGGCCGCCGGCTTCGGGACCCTAGCTATTCGAAAATATGTGCCTCCGGCGTCAGACCAAGCCGCTGGTCGAACGGCGTTCCTCCAGTCTGGAACAGGGGCTGTAAACTGTCAGTCGCAGCCCGATATCTATCGTCAGGGCAAATGGGTGTGGGACATCTTGGCCAGTCAACCGGCCGGTGGCCTGATCACTTTCGCGACCCCTCGGATATACACCAATACTTCGGCCATCGCTTCGGTCGTACACGTCGGTCGCGTCGTTCTTGTGGCGGGAGCTGTGCCGCGTGACGATCAGGCGGCCCCGTCAGCGTGATCTGGTGCGGCCGACCCTATCGAACGCGGCGGTCTGCTTGCGGTGGCTCTGCCCACCGCAATGAGCGGCTTCTCGACAAGCCTGTGCAGAACGTAGGCGGCCGCCAGCGATGCCAGATAGGCGAAACTGAAGGACACCGCCCAATGCGGAGAAAAGTGCAGTTTCTGGAAGGCCATGACGCAAACGTTCGCGACGAGCACATGGGTGAGGTAGACTGCGTAGGTCAAGCGGCCGACGGAAGCGAGAGGAGCGAACGAGAGCAGACGTCCAATCTCTCGATCCGGCTTCAGCCAAAGCGCACCGATCAAAATGGCGGCATTGAAGGAAATCGCGAGGTTCCAGCAAGTCGCCCGCGTGATGAACGTCCCAAAGCCATAGGCAGCAACGATCGCTGCGAGAGCTGCGTAAGGCGTGACGCGGTGCAGAAGAAATACGCGGACTTTCTCGGCATGAAAGGCCGCGACGGCAAAGCCTGCTCCAAAACCCAGCCCGACGTAGCCTCGCAGTAGGTACGACGTGCCTTCGCCCATCGCAATTAGAGCAACGGGGCAGACCACGGCCAGGACTGTCGACACACGTGGCCAGCGAGCTGAGAGCACAAGCAAAAACGGCCAGAGAATATAGAATTTCTCCTCGATTCCGATCGTCCAAGACTGCCCGAAGATGTTGCCTGATGCATCCGGCTTGTACTCGCTATTCATCGAAACCATGAACCAGAAAGAATTGATGTAATCTCCCATGTCCGATCTATCGTGCTTGACGTAGATGGAAGCCACGGCCGCAATGCCATATAGCAAAACGGTGACATAATAGAGTGGCAGGATGCGGAAAGCGCGGCGGATGTAGAAGCTACGCAGGCTGATCGAACCTGTACTTTCTCGCTCCGACATCAACAACCATGTGATCAGCCATCCGCTTAGAGCGAAGAAAATGTCCACGCCGACCGTGCCGTTGATAAATGCCGGCATGTGCGGCAAATGGTTTGCAACGGTGAAGATAATGCAAATGGCGCGGACGCCATCGAGCGCCGGATGATAACTCACAATTTGTGAGCCCGCGCTTCCAGCCGCTTTGTGCATGCTCATTAGCCCCTACCGTACTGCCGATATGCTTTTCGCATGGGAAGTCAACAGGGCCGCCGCGATAGGCTTTGGGGCAACTTGATCCGTATCGCCATCTTTTTCAGCTAATTGTGCAGCGCAAGATAAACGCCGACACGACTGAAGAGTCAATCCGCACGGCTCGATCTGCCATCGCGGCGACGCTTCCTGTAATCACGGTAAAACGGGGCCGCTACGAACAGCGCCAAGCCTACCCAGCAAGCGATAAACCAGCCGATAACCATGTAGCCAAATGTGTTGTTGATGTAGCTCATCGGCATCTCCCGTCACCAATTTCTCCCGGTTTAGGCGATTTCGGGCTGATCGGAAACCATCCGGGATCACAATTTCTCAACCTGCCCGAACGGGCCGGCTAATCCCCACAAGAACACCATGGACACCACGTTCAAGGGCGCCGCGAAGCGCATCACCGACGAAGCTTGTTCGACCACCAAATGAGATACAACGATCCCAGCTTCAGCATCGGCAAGCGTCTCTCCCGTTCGCGGTCTCGTAGTTCGCGATAGATCTTCACCTTCAGCGTGCCGCCAGGCAGATTGATCCGCAACGCCATTTGATTGTCCGCCAGATTGTGCAGCGCAATAATAGGCACTTGCCCGGCCAGCGAGTCAATTCGAACAACCCCGCCCTTCATTCAACTGCCCGTGAGGGCGGAAAGGAACTGCTATGGCAAAGAAGCCCGTCGCTCGCAGCGTCGAGTCTCTGAAGGTCCTATTGGCGCAGATCAACAAGCTCGCACCAAACCGGTCTAAGGCCTCGGATGGCTGGATCGGCGACGTCAAGCACATGGCCCGGCACTCGGACCATAACCCCGAGCCCGACGGCACCGTCGACGCGCGGGACTTCACAAACGACCCATCCGGCGGCTGCGACATGCGCAAGGTCTGCGACGCGATTGCCGCATCGAGGGACGCCCGCGTCAGTTACATGATCTGCAACGGTCAGATCATGTCCGGCCGCAAGGGTCCTAAGCCGTGGGTCTGGCGCAAGTATTCTGGCGCGAACGGTCACTACCACCACGGTCACATCTCGGTCCTCGACGAAGGCCAGGACGACAAGACCCCGTGGAAGATCGAGGCCGCTTTCAGGAAGGTTCCCGTGACCTCCGCGTCGAAGCCTGTCGTGCTGACCAAGAAGCAGGTCAACTCGGTCATGCACCTCGGGTCCAAGGGCGACTTCGTCAAGACGCTCCAGGAGAACCTTAACACGCTTGGTTACCCTCACATCGAACCTGATGGGATTTTCGGCGACGACACCGACGCCAACGTCAGGGCGTTCCAGAATGACGCGAAGCTCGACCGTGTCGACGGTTGGGCAGGACCGGCGACCGTCGGTGCGATCAGCAAAGAACTCGAGAAGCGGAAAACCGCACCGAAGATGGCTGCCGCAGAGAAGGTGGTCGACGACGCCGCAGCCGACGGCAAGAGTTTCTCCACGACTGAGGTCGTCACCGCGGTCACTGGAGCGACGGGCACTTTGACCGTAGCTAAGGAGGGCGTGGACGCCGTCAAAGAGAGCACCTCGTCGATCATGGACCTCGCCACGTCGGTGGGCCCGTGGCTGTTGCTCGCGATCGTCCTCGCGGGCGGCGCGGCCTACATCATCTACGAGCGCCGGAACAAGCGTCTTGAGGCTCAGGCCGTGAAGAAGGTGCTGTGACCCTATGGGCGCGCTCGCTCTTGCCAAGCTGGCGTGGGACGTTCTGACGTCCCGCATCGGCCTGCCGCTCGTCGTCGCGGCCGCGATCATCATCGGCTACGAGGGTCTGCCGATCGGCCCGCTGCGCCACATCCCGTTCGCCGGCCAATACCTCGCCATGATCACCGATGGACGCGTCGATCGCGTTCGCGCCCAGGAACGCGTCAACGTCGAGAACGAGGCGCGCGCCCGGGCCATGGCGCTCGTCGAACAGAGGAACCACGACAATGCGGAAATCACCGATCTCGATGCTGCTCATCTGTGCGCTGAGCTTGGCGGCCGCTGGGTGCCAAACGAAAACCGCTGCGACTGAAGGCGCCGGCTTCTCGCTGCTGACGCCGGCAGCTGAGACGCGCGACTTCATCATCAAGAACGACCGGCCATTCGCCAACCAGGTGGCCGGCAACAACCGGACGTGCCAGCGCGCGCCGGCCTGCACGAAGTAGGGCGGGTCTGAACTTGGGCGACGTCGCATTCGCAGCCTCCGGTCCAGTCCCGATCCCTCTAGATGACGTAGGTTCGATCTTTCTTTCGCAGGGCCTCCTCGGCGCCATCTGCCTGGCGCTCGTCTACTTCATCCTCATGTTGCGCGCCGAGCTCCGGGATGTCCGTGCCGCTCACAAGGTGGAGCTCGCGGCGAAGGATTCCCTCATCAACGACCTTCAGGAGGAGCGGCTAAAGGAGGCGCGGGTTGGCTTCGATCTGGCCAAGTCGTTCCAGTCCACGATGGATGCATTCGCGATGACAGTCAGAGGAAGGGATTCCAGATGACTTCACTCAGAAAGCTGCTCTGGCTCGACCGGGTCGGCCCGGTGACCCACAACGAAGTGCCCTCGGCCGAGCGGCCTGCGGAAAAAGAGCGCGAGGTGAAGGCGGCAACCTCCAAGCTGATCGTTAGCGCGATCGATCTGCGCCGGAAGAGCTGGGAGGTTCGCAGGGATCTTGCGGGAAGAGTTCTCAGCATAGTCTCAGGAGACGACAAATGATCCATGGTCCGGAGTTCTCACCGAACAGAGTAGTCGCCGGTTCCGTCGTCGCCATTATCCTCTACTGGATCTTATCCATCGTTGTGGACCACCATCTGCTGAGGGATATCGTCAACTCCCTATCTTTCGGCGTGTCGCTCATCATAGCCATGACATGGGGACCATCCGCCTATCGGGCGGCCAGGGCGAATGTTGCCGGCGGGGAGTGGATGCTGATCCTGGGCACGTTCCTGCTCTGGTCCGTCGTCCTGATCCAACGCACCTATGTGATCCTCTACAATTGGGCTGGCCAGCCGGTTTCGTGGCAGGAATCGGCGGTGCCGGGCTTCTGGCCTTACTGCTATGTGTTGGCCGGCATGCTGTTCATCGCAGCGCCTGGCGTCAGGAGCGAGGGCATCAGAAAAAAGACTGTCTGGGCCTTGGTCGCGGCCGTCGCGACGGCATCGCTCGTTGCGGGCTTTCTCATCGGAGCGTCGGTCAGCAGCTACTAGATCCCGCGCCCGGCGGCTCCGGGCAACCTCCCAAAGGGAACACTTACATGACCACGACCATCAAGGTGAACACCAACGGCAACTACGTTTCGACAATCAAGATCAACGGCGTGGAGTCCGGCACGGTCGGTCCAGGCTTCCCGGCTGAAAAGTCGTTCGGCCTTCCGCACAACAACGGCGGCCCGTCGGTCTTCGAAGTGTTCGAGCGCCAAGCCACGCCCGAGGAGATCGAAGCGGCGAAGGCCGCCGGGGCCCGCTGATCTCCCGACGCCAGCAACATGATGGCCCGCCGTGCCGAAAGGTACGGCGGGCTTTTTTCGTTTGACGGCCGGGGATTGACTCGCAAGCCGCGACATGAACGGAATGGGAACATCCAACGGGGTTCTCATGCATCTCGCCATCGATATTTCCGACATGCCGGCCGGCGACGCGGTCGACAGCTTCGTCGTCCTGCCGCCGTCCAGCGCTCGCTCCGACGCCGCCTTGCGCGAGGTCGAGGCCTTTCTGAAGGGCTGCTTCCCGGAATACGATTTTCTCGCCAATGGCGAGGCCACGCCATTCGACGGCGATTACCAGGTGCTGCCGATCTGCGGTGTCGTCGGCGACGATCCGGACACGCTGCGCATGCTCGACTATCCCGAGCAATCGGTGATGATGGGCATTGCCGCGGCGCTCAAGGGCTTCAGGCCCGGCCGGCCGCCGGCGCTGAACTAGAATCACGTTCCGTTCACTCTGGCTAATACAAGCTTTGTACCTAGTATTCACTGGGTGCGTAAAATTGTAAGTACCGGTCGCCTCGAGTTCATTCCGCCGATGGAGCCCAAGCTGGTCGCCAAGCCGCCCGAGGGTGAACATTGGATGCATGAGATCAAGCTCGACGGCTACCGCGCCCAGATCGTCATCAACAGCGCCGACGATATCCGGGTCTTCACCAAGTCCGGCGCCGATTGGACCAGCAAGTTCACCGGCCTCGTCGAAGCCGCGCGCGAGCTCGAAGTCGAAAACGCGATCTTCGATGGTGAGGCGGTGCTCACCAACAAGGCCGGGCTGCCCGACTTCGACGCGCTGCAGAAGTCCGTGCACAGCGATCCCTACGCCACGATCCTCGGCGCCTTCGACATCATGCATCTGGACGGCCACGATCTGCGCGACGTCGGCTGCAAGGCGCGCAGGGAAATGCTCTACAGCATCATCAAGCCGAACAGCAGGATCCAGTTCAGCGAGGCCCTGCCAGGCGACCCGAAGGCGATCTTCTATCTCGCCGACCAGGCGGGGCTCGAGGGGATCGTCTCCAAGCGCGCCGACAGCCCGTATCGCAGCGGCCCCACATCGAACTGGTTGAAGACAAAGAGCTGGACGGTCGACGAATTCGAACTGCTCGGCGTCAAGCGCGAAGCCGGCAAGGCGGCATTCGCCTATTTGGCCGAGCCGGGCACCGGGAAATATCGCGGTTCGGCCTTCATCACCCTGGGCCGTGACATGAAAGAGCGGCTGTGGAAGCGTGTGCAGGAACACGCCGGCCCACCGCCGGAGGCCATGAAGAAGCGGCCGGCGACGCAGTGGGTCGGGCCCGGGGTGAAGCTGCGCGTCAAGCATCTTCGCGGCGACCACAGCCACATACGCCATGCATCGCTGCTCGGCTTTAGCGATGAGGAATAGCAGTCAGCCGTCGAACAGGTGCTTGGAGCCTGTCGTCACCATCCAGTTCGCCCGGTCAATATGGCTGCGAACAGCGTTGCGGGCGCGCACCGGTTCAAGAGCCGGGTCGATGCCGAGAATGAGATCTGCCATCTCCTCTACGCTGGCACTGTCGGCGCAGGCGTCCAAGATCTGCAGGTAGATGGTGAAATTCTCTTTGTCGTAAACGGTGATGGAGTCCGACCACGGAACTTCTTCAAGGAGTCCAGGTTTCATAACGAACATGCCTTTTCAGATTGCCATATCACCCTGGATGATGCCGCGGGCTTGGCATTCGTCAAGGGCCAGCGCTATATCGACCGGATGGCGAAAGGCTGGACATTACAATCATTGATCGATGGCAAGATGCGGCTAATCGCGTTCTGCCACAATCCAAAATGCCACCACAATCAGGCGCTCGACCTGGAGGCAAGGCCAAGCTCGGCCCTGACGCGCCGGCGATGTCGGATGATCTCATTCCAAAGCTGAAGTGCGCCAGGTGCGGCGGCAAGCAGGTCGGCCTGACCTACACTCCCGCCTAGGACGAGATGAAACGCGTGGACCTGAGCGCTTATCGTAAGGCGAGGGAAGGGCGCTGACCGCGCCCAGAAAGCGCCCCGATACGACCCCGAAGCGCCCAGTTTCAGGGGAAATAGCTGGGCACAAACGGCACAAAAAAGCCTGGAAATCCGCCATTCCTGCGGTTTGAACGCTCGTTTACACCGAACATGTCGGAAGTCGGCAGGGCGGCACTATCCACGAGTGACACGCCTCCTGATCCCGACGGCAGAATTTGACACGGCCAAAGGCAGCAGTGACACGGCGCGTTGATTTCATTGTATTTCTAGGAGCCTTCCAAGCTGAATATGCGGGTTCGATTCCCGCTACCCGCTCCAGATTTCCCGCAGCCGCGGCGTCCCTCGCGCACGATCCCGAAGCAGGCACTGCCAAGTGAAGCGCTTTGCCGATAATTCAAAGTGTTGGTTGCGCGTCCAGACGGACGCGCAACGACCTTAATCCGTTGTTTTATGCATGTCGTTGTACCAAACCGCAGGCGGTGTTGGGCGACATGCCTTAACTCGCGAATTTGCTGAATATGGACGCGAGCTGGTTCTGCTGCGGCACTTGCCCGTTCGGCGTCAGCTGGTCGACAAGCCCTGGCAAGGCTGCGGACAGTTGCTTGAGCAGGTCCTGCTGGTTCAGCCCCGTCCTTTGCGCGATCTCCTGAATGATTTGTGGCCCGAGAGCGCTGCCCAGATCGCTGGGGTTGATCGGCTGGTTCTGACCGGTACCGACCCACGAATTGGCGACGTTGCCGTGGCCGGCGTCCTTCAGTTTGTCGAGCAGGCCGCCCAGACCGCCGAGCAGGCCGCCATCGGCGGATGCTGTTGTATCAGGCGAGACGGGGGCAGGGCTTTGCGTTGCCTCCGGCTGGGCGGAACTTCCACCGCTCAGCATTTTTCCCACCAAAAGTGCGCCGAGCGCGATCATCAGCGGCTTGGCGACGTTGCCGCCGGGAACGGCATTGTCAAACAGTCCCATTGTGGATCTCCATGTCAAATTGCCCGTCCGTCTCCGACAATGACGCATCCATGGCGAATTTCAAGCCGGTTTGAGCTTTCCGTAATCATGATTTTCAAGTTGGCTTGAGCTTTGCTTAATAATGTGGAAGTAATCGAGCGCGGGGAACGGAGAGGAAAAATGTCAATATTAAGCTGGATTATTCTCGGCGTCATCGCCGGCTTCATAGGCAGCAAGATCGTCAATAAAAGCGGGCAAGGCCTTGTGCTCGACATCGTGCTCGGGATTGTCGGGGCCATCGTCGGAGGGCTCATCTTCAGCGCGTTTGGCGCGTCGGGCGTTACCGGGCTCAACATCTATAGCCTGATCGTAGCCGTGGTCGGTGCCGTGGTTGTCCTCTGGGCCTATCATCAGTTCAGCGGCAAGAGGGCTCTATAGAAGCCGTCCGGCAGTTGCGTCGGCATTCGGGTGAATGCCGACCGCCTATCTGATCCTTCTGAGGATTTCGCGGATCAGCGTGTTGAGGCCGGCTTCCAGCCCTCTCACCATGATCGGCCATAGTTCCTCCAGCAATCGCTGCCATACGGCATCCCGCCCAATCCTCACCGGCAGATTTGGCATCGAGCTCATTGCCGCCGTCACGTCGCGGCGCAGCCGCTCGCCGCAGCCGCTTGCGCCGCTGATCGTCGGATCGAAAGGCAGCCGGGTGAAATCCCATTTTCCGCGTTGCTCGATGCCGAGATTGCTTTCGACCTCGGCGTGCGAGAGCACCGTTTTGGGCGTGACCTTGATGCGGTAATATTTGCAGAGTTCGGCGACAACCGCGGTCATCGCGTCCCACTGCGCCCTGGTCATCGGATAGCGGCCGGCATCGAACGGCCTTTCCTCCGCCCCGGCCATGCAACAGAGCGAAACCCCGATCGAGCCGCCGTTGCAGTTGAGCGTGTGCGCGGCATATCCCGGTTTTACCCGGCCGGAATTGAGCGCGATCGAAGGCCGGCCCCTGACCAGACGGCCATTCCCCTCGACCAGTATGTGATATGCATCCTTGTCGGTATCGCCGGCCGAATGCGAGCCCGCCGTCCAATGGCAAATGACGCGCCTCATCGCAACATTGGGCAACCACTCGGGCGGTAATGCCACAGAAATCCCCGCGACATAGGTTCGGTGACGGAGCACAGTATAGTTTCTTTGGCGACGGACGCGAAAACGAAACGATAATTTGGTTGAGCGTTTTCTAACGGTCAGCTATTCGTCGGCATCTCCAGCGACCACGTGTTCTTCATATTGCGGCAGGTCGTCGGTGATCGTGAACCACTTCGCCTTGGAGCCGACAAAGATGTGCTGCGTCGGGCGGATGGTCGGCTCGTCGACCAGGGTTCCCATGGCGACATGCACGAAAGCACCGCCGCGGACCACCGAATAGAGCAACGAGCCGCAAGTCTTGCAGTGCGCGTTATGGCCGGTTTCGTCGCCGAAGATCATGAGATTGTCCTCGCCCCTGGTCAGGCTCAGCCTGTCGCGTTCGATGCCGGCGAATGGCTTGAACGCCGAACCGGTGGTGCGCCGGCAGTTCGAGCAGTGGCAGTTCGCGGCATAGATGAACGCGTCCGCCACCGCATACTGAACGGCGCCGCACAGGCACTTTCCGGTGAGCGTGCGGTTGCTTGCATGCTGGTTGCTTTCCGGGCTTGCCATGCGCTTCTCCACTTCCGCTCTAGGCGACGACAGTCAACCGGCGCTTGCGCTCGTCGAGCGAGACGATTGTCAACCCGCTGGCCACCACCAGCAGGATACCGCAGATGGCCAGCGCATTCGGGAGTTGCCGGAATACCACCAGGCCCGAAATCACCGCCCAGACGGTGAAGCAATAGTAGAACGGCGCCACCACGCTGGTCGGCCCGACGCGATAGGCCATGAAGATGAAGAAGTGGCCGAAGATCAGGAACAGTCCGGCCCCCGCCATCAGCAGCAGGTGATGGGTTTCAGGCACGACCCACTGCTCGGAAAGCAGATGCGCGACGCCGGCGCCGGCGAGCACCACGACCACCGCGGAAATGGCAACAACCATCCCCGGCACCTCGGCGGCGACCTTGCGTCCCGCCAGATCGCGTGCCGCGGACAGAGCGGCATTGCCCAGCGCCAGCAGGGCGTAGACCGAAATCCCCTGCATCGTCGGTTGTGCCACCATCACCGCGCCGATAAAGCCAAGGCCGATCAGCGCCAGCCGCACCCCGCCGATCCGTTCGCCAAACAGCATCGAGGAGCCGACCAGCATCAGCAACGGCGTGATCTGCCCGAGCGCGGTCGAATCGGCGATCTGCATGTTGGCGAGCGCCACCACGTAGCAAAGGATAGCACCCAGTTCGAGCAGGTTCCTGCGCAACACCTTCGCGTCGAGGATCAGCGGAATCTGCTTGCCATAGCCCAGCATGAACAGCAGCGGAATGCCCCACAATGTTGCCGCAGCGCCGCGCAGGAACAGCACCTCATAGGGCGGCAGTCCCGCGGTTGCGAGCTTCATCATCGTGTCGTTCACGATGTAGGACCCGGTCGAAACGACCATGAACAGCGGGCCTCGTATGGCAGTCGGGATGAAATGCATGGGCCGACGAAATCAGACCGGCGCAGCAGCGGCAATGGGCCAGCGGCAAGCGAACGGATTTCCAGCGGCAATTGAACGGATTATGGCTTCAATTCACGTTGAGCGCTCCAGCCCGCGAAGCCAAGTGTCGGAAAAGCCTGCCATGCGCGGCCGACCACCAGGCCCAATACAAGCAGCGCCGAGAGAAAGGCGGTGGCCAGGTGTTCCGAGGGGCCCGAGACGAGCAGAATGCCGGCAAAGATCACGACAGCGCATTCTTTCGCCGAAAATCCTGATTTTCCCAGAAACGCCAGCGGGATTGCGAGAGCCACGAAATCATAGATGAACGCGTAGGGCGAAGCGAGAATCGTCGCGGTCGCGAGCGCTGCTGCCTTGACGTCGAACGCCACCTTTTGACGCCATATCCAGACAATGCCGGCGCTCAGGACTGCGATGAGCAGGCCCTGCGCGGTCCATGCGAGCGTCCAACTCCACCCGAGCGCGCGGACAAAACCGTAGAGGCTTTGAAGTTTGGAAAAGTCAGCCCTGCCATCGACGAGAATGGTGCCGTTGACCTTGGCGGCGGCATCGAAGAAATCGGACCAAATCTCGGCGCCGAAGAGGCCGATGGAAAGCATGATCATGACGGTGGTGGAAACAGCGGCCCAACCGATCACTCGCCAAAAGCCTCCAGCGATGAGCGCAAGCGGGATCATCAGACCGAATTGCGGCTTATAGGTGAGCAGGCCGAAGCAGAGGCCGGCCAGCGCGGGGCGTTTTTCGATCGAGGCGATGGCTGCGCCAAGCAACGCAGCGGTAATGAAGCCGTTTTGGCCGACCACGGTATTCCAAAGCACGGGGGGCCAGGCCATGGCTGCCAGAATCGCAACGCGTGTGTTCCCGATCAGCCGTATGGCGGCGGCGTAGAGCGTTATCCCGGTCGCCATCCATGCAACCAATGCAGCGGGATAGGATAGCAACGCCAGTGCGGCGGTCACGATCAGGAAAGTCGGAGGATACTGCCATGAAAAATAGCCGTCGAAGCTAGCACCGCTTTCAGCGGTCGCGATGCTCTTGTGCAGGTCCCAATTATAGGCATCGGCGGCATAGCCTTGCAGGACAAGCTTGCCAGCCCCCCAGAATGCGATGAAGTCGGTCGCCAGCGGCTGCCCGTTTTCGTCGAACAGCCAGCTGCCGATCAATATCGAAATGCCAAGAACAAAGATGTAAGTGCAGATCAAGCCGCATATGGCCAGATAGATCAGACGTTGCAGGTTCTGCCCTGTCGCGATGGTGGCAATCCGCATGATGCTCATTTACCCGCAAGTGCCCAGGCGCCATTCTGCTCCAGTGTCATTAAGCCAGTGTCATTAAGGGAGTGTCATTAAGGGTTTGTGGCGCCACCGGCCTTGGGTCGTGCTCATCTTACATTTCCGTCTTGCCATTCCCATATCGGCCACATCCCCTAAATCGGATCATGGGTTCGAACCGAGTGAGCCGCGCTCAGCCACAAGGCACTTGTGTTTTTCGGCCTTAGTCGCTAATCGCCCCGCATTCGACTGAACTGAAGGTCCAGGCCGTCCTCAGGCCGTCCAAGGAAAGAGACTATGGCAAAAGGTAAATTCGAGCGCACTAAGCCTCATGTGAACATTGGCACGATTGGTCACGTCGACCACGGCAAGACGTCGCTGACGGCGGCGATCACCAAGTATTTTGGCGAATACAAGCGCTACGACCAGATCGATGCGGCGCCGGAAGAAAAGGCGCGCGGCATCACCATTTCGACGGCACACGTCGAATACGAGACGGCTGCCCGCCACTATGCCCATGTCGACTGCCCCGGCCACGCCGACTATGTGAAGAACATGATCACCGGTGCCGCGCAGATGGACGGCGCGATCCTGGTCGTGTCGGCCGCCGACGGCCCGATGCCGCAGACCCGCGAGCACATCCTTTTGGCCCGCCAGGTCGGCGTGCCCTCGATCGTGGTGTTTTTGAACAAGGTCGACCAGGTCGACGACGCCGAGCTGCTCGAGCTGGTCGAGCTCGAGGTGCGTGAGCTCCTGACCAAGAACGAGTTCCCCGGCGACGACATTCCGATCGTCAAGGGTTCGGCGCTTGCCGCGCTTGAAGATTCTGACAAGAAGATCGGCGAGGACGCGATCCGCGAATTGATGGCGGCGGTCGATGCCTACATCCCGACGCCGGTTCGTCCGCTCGACAAGCCGTTCCTGATGCCGATCGAGGACGTGTTCTCGATCTCGGGCCGCGGCACGGTGGTGACCGGCCGCGTCGAGCGCGGCGTCGTCAAGGTCGGCGAGGAGCTGGAGATCATCGGCATCCGTCCGACCACCAAGACGACCTGCACGGGCGTCGAGATGTTCCGCAAGCTGCTCGACCAGGGCCAGGCCGGCGACAACATCGGCGCGCTGTTGCGCGGTGTCGACCGTGAAGGCGTCGAGCGCGGCCAGGTTCTGGCCAAGCCCGGCACCGTCAAGCCGCACAAGAAGTTCGTCGCCGAAGCCTACATCCTGACCAAGGACGAGGGCGGCCGTCACACGCCGTTCTTCACCAACTACCGTCCGCAGTTCTATTTCCGCACGACGGACGTAACCGGCATCGTGTCGCTGCCGGAAGGCACCGAGATGGTGATGCCGGGCGATAACATCACCGTCGATGTCGAGCTGATCGTGCCGATCGCCATGGAAGAGAAGCTGCGCTTCGCCATCCGTGAAGGCGGCCGCACCGTCGGTGCCGGCATCGTCGTCACCATCAAAGAGTAATCAACGCCGGCGTTGCCGGTCGAGATCGAATGCGAAAGGGCGGTCTTCGGGCCGCCTTTTTGATTCGAATAGATTAACCGCCTTGCTTCAAATCCTGTTGCAAGCGCCTCTGCCGTAACTAGTATAGGTTGCATCGAGGGGGCTGCCCGAATGGTTCCATGGCGCCGTTTGCATAGTCAGGCATTGTGGTCGTTAGGACTGATCTGCCTGGTGTCGTTGCTCGCTATGGGCCACGCTGCCTTCGCAGCCGATGCCAAGAAATCCACGCCGGAAAAATCCACGCCGGATCTCGGCCCGACGATGCGGTTCGTCGTCGTCCGCAGCAGCGCGCCGGGCTGCGAGCCGACCTGTCCGGAATGGATATCGGCGGAAGGCTCGATAGAAGCCGGCACGCCGGCTCTGTTCAAACGCACGCTGAAGGCGCTTGGCGGCCGAAAGCTGCCGATCGTCGTCGATTCCCCCGGCGGCAATGTCGAAGCGGCGCTGACACTTGGTCGCCTGATCCGCAAGAACAAGCTCGATATCGCCGTCGGCAAAACCCGGTTCGTCGGCTGTCTGCCAAATGTGAAAAACTGCAAGGAAAACGACGGCAAGGGCGCCCGTTATTTTGGCAATGCCTATGCCGACGGCGCCATCTGCAATTCCGCCTGTCCGTTGATGTTTTCCGGTGGCATCCGGCGCGTGGTCGGGGAATGGGCCTTTCTCGGCGTCCATCAGATCACCACGACCTATATCCGGACGAAATTGCTGTACCGCACCACCTACCGCGTGGTGAAGGGTAAGAAGAAGATCCTCAACACCAAGGTCGTCAGCCGGAAGAACGCCGGCAGCTACAAGACCTACGAGATGAACAAGCCGCTGGAGCGGAAGCTGGCGGCCTATCTGAAGGAGATGGGCGTCGGCCTGGGCGTGCTCGAGACCATGAAAGGCACGCCGGCCAGCAGCATCCAGCAACTGGTTCCCTACGACATGCTGCAAATGAATCTCGTCACCAGCTTGGATGCCGTCGACCTGCTGACCGCGCCAACCCTATGCAAATCCGATCCGTTGCCGGCGAGTTGCAGGGAGCTGCCGGCGCCGGCGAATATCGCGAAGCCGGCCGGCGAAGTGGTGGCGAACGCCGGGCCTGCACCCGCAGGGCACGAAACCACGCGGCCGAAGGAGGCCGCAGACATGCGCTTCGTCCTGGTCCGCGGCAGCAATCCGCTTTGCAATCCCAACTGCCCGGAATGGATCTCGGCCGAAGGCACAATTACCGCCGACACGCCCGAAAAACTGCGCCAACTGCTGGACGGCGTCGGCGACCGGCGTCTGCCCATCGTCATCAACTCGCCGGGTGGTGATGTGCTCGGTGCTTTGGCGGCCGGAAGGCTGATCCGCGAACGCAAGCTCGACGTCACCGTGGCGCGGACGGATTTCATTGGCTGCGAACCGCGGCAGGCCGACTGCACGGCCGAAGACGGCGTCTATAACGGACTGACGGTCGATGCCGGCGGCGCGTGCGGCTCGGCCTGTCCGATCATGCTCGCCGGCGGTGTCAAACGCCTCGTCGGCCCGCGTGCACAGTTGAGCGTGCATTCGGTAGGGCAGGAGCAAAAGGTCAAGGCCTATCTCGAGGACATGGCCATCGGCCCCGGTCTGTTTACCGCAATTCAGCTGAATTCAGTCGAACGGCAGCTCGAACTCGACAGGATGCTGAAATACGGGCTGACAACCGGGCATCAATCGGCAGACGAATTGACAGGCCCCGGCATCTGCAGATCGGAGCCACAGCCCGAGAACTGCCGCGAAGCCTCGGGCGCCAAGGCTCAGGCCAGCACGCCGGTCAAATCGTAAGGCGGGCTTGATAGCTGCGAGCTGATCGTGCCGATCGCCATGGACGAGAAGCTGCGCTTCGCCATCCGTGAAGGCGGCCGCACCATCGGTGCTGGCGTCGTCGTCACCATTATAGAATGATCGGCGCCGGCATTGCCGGTCGATGCGAAAGGGCGGTCTTCGGGCCGCCTTTTTCGCTTACTGACTCGAGGCAGAACAATCTTGCGCGGGTGTTTCAAAGCTATTGCAACCACCATTGCCGCAACTATTATAGGTTGCATCAAGGGGGCTTTTGCCAAGCGTGGTTTCGGGACGCCGTTTAGATAGCGTGGCAAGGTGGTGGCGCGGGCTGCTGGTTATTGCCATGGCGATGGCTGCCTTCGCCGCAAAGGCCGAGGATGTCTTCCCGAAATGGTCCGATCCGACGACTTGGACCGATCCGAAGCTATTATCCGATGATCTCTCGCCGATGCGATTCGTCGTCGTGCGCAGCAACGCGACCGGCTGCGAGTCTAACTGTCCGGAATGGATTTCGGCAGAAGGCGCCATCGAAGCGGGCACGCCAGCGCAGCTCAAGCGCATATTGAAGACGCTCGGCCGCCGCAAACTGCCGATCATCGTCAATTCCCCGGGCGGCAATGTCGATGCTGCGCTCCAGCTTGGTCGAATAATCCGCAAAAACAAGCTCGATATCGCCGTCGGTACGACCAAGTTTTCCGATTGTTGGCCCGGGATGAAAGATTGCCGGGCCAATGACGGCAAGGGCGCAGCATATTTCGGCATTGCGTCTGACGGGGGTGCCATGTGCAACTCCGCATGTCCGCTGATGTTTGCCGGAGGCGTCGGACGCGTGGTCGGCGGTTGGGCCTATCTAGGCGTCCATCAGATCACTACGACCTATTTCCGCACAACACGGCACTATCGAACCACCTATCGAGTTGTGCGGGGCAAAAAATATAGGATCACCACAGAAACCATCACTCAAGACAATGCCGGCTACAAGACCTATGAGATGAGCAAGGCGCTTGAGAGGAAACTTTCGGCCTATCTCAGGGACATGGGTGTCGGACGGGGCGTAATCGACAGAATGAAGGCCACGCCCGCCAGCGACATCCGGCAGATCGCCCTCGACGACATGCTGACGATGAAGCTGATCACCAGCAGGGACTCCCTCGACATACTTACGCAGGCGGGCATATGCCAGCGGAGTCCTGCGCCGCCGAACTGCAGGGAGGTCCCTGCGAATGCCAAGCCGGCCAAGGTGGCAGCAATCGAAGCGAAGGCCGGACCGTCTCAGCCGGCTCAAGTCCCACTTTCTCAGCTGGCCAAGGAGGCACCTGCTCAGCCGGTCGAGGCAGTGCCAGGAAACGAGGCGCCGGACAAGGGCTTCATACTCGTTCGCGGCAGCGATCCGATGTGCGAGCCCCACTGCCCGGAATGGATGTGGGCTCGGCCGCTCGTGGCAGTGCCGGGGAACGGGGCACCCGAGATGCGCTTCGTTGTGGTTCGCCGCAGCAATTCGTCCTGCAATCCCGACTGCCCGGAATGGATCTCGGCACAAGGCGTAATCACGAGCCAAACCCCGCAGAAGCTGGGCCAGTTGCTCGCTACGCTTGGCAGCCGGCGGCTGCCTATAGTGGTGAGCTCGCGAGGCGGCGACTTGTTCAGCGCTCTGGCGATGGGGCGACTTATCCGTGAAAAGAAGCTCGACGTCGCCGTTGCCCGTACCGATTTCGTTGGCTGCGACCCGGAAGAGTGGAATTGCTTGGCCAAAGATGGCGCCTATGCCGGAGTGGCCAGCGATGCGAAAGGCGACTGCGATTCGTCCTGCGCGCTGATGCTGGCTGGGGGCGTCAGGCGGCTTGTCGGTCCACGGGCGCTACTCAGCCTTTACCTGATGGGACAAGCCCAGCTGATCAAGGCTTACCTTGACGAGATGGCAATCAACCGTGATCTGTTCATGACGCTTCAGCGCATTTCGGTCGAGCGTCAGCTCGAACCTGACGTGATGCTGAGGGCCGGACTGACGACTGGGCCGCAATCAGTGGACGAGCTGACCGGTGCCACCCTGTGCAGATCGGTGCCGAAGCCTGACAATTGCCGCGTGGTGCTCTCGCCTAATGCGCAGGCCGAGGCGCCCGCCAAATTGTAGGGGCGCGTCGGTTTCGGAAGCTGGCCATCGAGACAGGTTGAGCGATGCTGGATGTTTCCGCTATCGTCCGGCGTGGTAGAAGACCAGCCAGGCGAGGGATCGCAAATGAGCCAGGACGTCCCGACATTGTTCGAATGGGCCGGCGGCACCGAAGCGCTGAACCGCCTGACCCAGACCTTCTACGACAACGTCTCTCGGGATCCCATTGTCGGGCCGGTGTTCAAGCATATGTCGGCGGACCATCCGGCCCACGTCGCGGCCTTCATCGGCGAAGTTTTCGGTGGACCGAAAACCTACAGCGAAAAGCATGGCGGCCATCGCGAAATGGTGATGCATCACCTCGGCAAGCATCTGACGGAGGAGCAGCGCCGGCGCTGGATCAATCTCCTAGCCGACGCCGCCGACGAGATCGGGCTGCCTGACGATCCCGAATTCCGCTCGGCCTTCATGGCCTATATCGAATGGGGATCGCGGCTGGCCAAGATGAACTCCAACAAAGGTCCGACCTGCGATCCCGAGGCGGAACCAATGCCGGTCTGGGGTTGGGGCGTGCCGGGCGGCCCCTACAAGCCGCCTTCGGGAAACTGACCGGGCGCGAATCGGTCGAAACCCTGCCGGCCAGGAAAACGGGTGGCTATGGAGGTCTCGGTCCTCCAGGCTAACGGTTTAAAGTCGCCGTCGACTGGCGGGGCCACACTGAAAAACCGGAGGCTTTGCGATGAGATCGGAAGGCAAGAAAAATTCAGGCAGCACCTTTGACGGCAACCGCGGAACCCGAAATCCGTTCGGTGTCATGGATGTCCCCACTCCCGACGACGAGGAGGTGTCGGCGTTCGCCGCCGGCGTAAAACTGGAGGGAGCTGCAAGCGATGAAAACGCCGAAGCCTGGGGCACCGAAAGCGACCGCGACCGCAACGACACCATCGAAGGCAGGTGGTCCAGCCGATGGAACGGCGGTGCCGATCCCACGATTCCAGGCGACAGCAAGGGTAAATGGAAGTCTGGCCGGGGCGAGGTGAAGACCGCGGGAGAGAGAGTTTACCTGCTGTTCGATTGGCATGATGGCGTGCGCAAGGGGCTCATTGATGCGCGGCGCGAGGGTGCGAAAGGGCTGGTTGGAAAATATATCAATCTGACCGACCCAAAAATCGTGCGTCCCTGGGTCGGTTTGGTCGTCAGCAATCAACGGATCGACGGGAAATGGCCGGGAGGACGCCTGGACTTTCGAAGATGAAGGCTGGGCAGCGCACGTCGCTCTTTACAGAGCGCGCGGAAGCTTTTAGGAAGCGCCTGCTGCGCCGACATGCGCATACGGGCATAGCTCAGTTGGTAGAGCGGCGGTCTCCAAAACCGCAGGTCGTAGGTTCGAGCCCTGCTGCCCGTGCCATTCCTTCGAATGGATACCTAAAAAACGATTCTTTTGCAGCGCAGCCTTTGAAAACCGGCTTGTGACTTGCCATATAGCATAAGTTGCGGCATAAGGGCCGCATAGCCGGGACGGGACGACTGGATGGTTCCGAGGCGGCGTTTGGTCATAAAGCGGACACTTGCCACTTGCGTGGATCAAGAATCGGTTTTATGTAGACGAAACAGACACGCGACGCGTGGAGCTGGGAAGCCGGCTTTACGCGTCTGATTTGCATGGGCGAAATGATTGCGCTGATTCGGCGCGAACGCACGCTCAAGCGGCACGTCCCGGCCAGCGGGATCATCCAGGAGACCCGGCCAACGGGTCTTGCAGACAGAGCGGCATATGGCTTCGAAAACCACAAATCCTTTCACCTTTCTCCAGCAGGTTCGCGCGGAGACTGCCAAGGTCACTTGGCCGTCGCGGCGCGAAACGGTGATCTCGACGGTGATGGTCCTTGTGTTCGCGGTCATCGCGATGATCTTTTTCTTTACCGCAGACGTGGCCATGGGCTTTGCGGTCGAAAAAATCCTCGGCCTCGGACAGTAAGTCCGGCGATTACGGAGAAGTCTTAAAATGACCGCGCGGTGGTACATCGTCCACGCCTACTCGAACTTTGAAAAGAAGGTCGCCGAGGACATCGAGAACAAGGCCAAGCAGAAGGGCCTGTCCGCCGACATCGAGCAGATCGTGGTGCCGACCGAGAAGGTCGTCGAGATCCGCCGCGGCCGCAAGGTCGATGCCGAGCGCAAGTTCTTTCCGGGCTATGTGCTGTTGAAGGCCAATCTGACCGATGCCGTGTTCTCGCTCGTCAAGAACACGCCGAAGGTCACCGGGTTCCTGGGCGACTCCAAGCCGGTGCCGATCACCGAAGCCGAAGCCCAGCGTATCCTGAACCAGGTTCAGGAAGGCGTCGAGCGGCCGAAGCCGTCGGTGACGTTCGAGATCGGCGAAGCGATCCGCGTTTCGGATGGACCATTCGCGTCGTTCAACGGTTTCGTCCAGGAAGTGGACGAGGAGCGGGCGCGGCTCAAGGTGGAAGTATCGATCTTCGGGCGCGCCGTGCCGGTCGATCTGGAATTCGGACAGGTCGAGAAGGGCTGATCCGAAATCCCTGCACCGGTTTCGGCGGCAGGGAAGGCGGCGCGGAGATCGCGCGGCCAAAACGGGTGGGAGGCGAATGCGGCTTTAGCCGGCCGCGCGGACCGCACCACCAGACTGCAACCGCCGGCAAGACCGGCATGAGAAAAGGCAGGAAGAGAGATGGCTAAGAAAATTGCAGGCCAGCTCAAGCTCCAGGTTTCCGCGGGATCGGCGACGCCGTCGCCCCCGATCGGCCCGGCGCTTGGTCAGCGTGGCATCAACATCATGGAGTTCTGCAAGGCGTTCAACGCGCAGACCCAGGAAATGGAAAAGGGCTCGCCGGTTCCGGTCGTCATCACCTACTACCAGGACAAGTCGTTCACCTTCGTCATGAAGACGCCGCCGGTGAGCTACTTCCTGAAGAAGGCCGCGAACCTGAAGTCGGGCTCGAAGGAGCCGGGCAAGGTCAAGGCCGGCACGATCGGCCGCGACAAGGTGCGCGCCATCGCCGAGCAGAAGATGAAGGATCTGAACGCAAACGACGTCGAGGCGGCCATGCGCATGGTCGAGGGCTCCGCCCGCTCGATGGGTCTGGAAGTGGTGGGCTGAGATCATGGCAAAGATTGCAAAGCGTGTATCGCAGACCCGCGAAGGCATCGATCCCAACAAGGCTTACGCTTTGGGTGAGGCGCTGAAGCTGCTCAAGGATCGCTCCTCGGTGAAGTTCGACGAGACCATCGAAGTCGCGATGAACCTCGGCGTCGACCCCCGCCATGCCGACCAGATGGTCCGCGGCGTGGTCAACCTGCCGAACGGCACCGGCCGCAGCGTTCGCGTCGCCGTGTTCGCGCGCGGTGACAAGGCCGAGGAGGCCAAGGCCGCCGGCGCCGACATCGTCGGAGCCGAGGATCTGGTCGACATCGTCCAGAAGGGCACGATCGACTTCGACCGCTGCATCGCCACGCCGGACATGATGCCGCTGGTCGGCCGTCTCGGCAAGGTGCTCGGCCCGCGCGGCATGATGCCGAACCCGAAGGTCGGCACCGTCACCACCGACGTGGCCGCCGCCGTGAAGGCATCGAAGGGCGGCGCCGTCGAGTTCCGCGTCGAGAAGGCCGGCATCGTTCATGCCGGCGTCGGCAAGGTCTCGTTCGACGTCAAGGCGCTGGAAGAGAACGTCCGCGCCTTCGCTGATGCGGTGACCAGGGCAAAGCCGGCTGGTGCCAAGGGCAATTACGTCAAGAAGGTGTCGGTCACCTCGACGATGGGCCCGGGCCTCAAGCTCGACGTCTCGACGCTCGCAGCGCCCTGATACGAACAATTGGATCGGCCGCTAAAACGCTGATCCGTGAAAGAATTCCGGGCCTCCGACCTGTCGGCGGCCCGGTACCGGAAGTCGAAAGGCTTCCGGACATCCTGTCCGAGATTGCAGGCGGCCCCCAAGCCTTAGGTGATGTGGGCCTTAATTCATGTGGGCCTGCATGAGACGGGTGAAGACCGGACAAAGGAGCGAACGCTCCAATGAAAGGTTCGAACCGTGTTTGCCTTTTGTCTGCGCACCGTCCGGCTTGCCGGCAGGTGTGGCGAAAGGGGGCAGGATCCTCGAGCGTCGTTCGGGAGATCCGTTACTGGATGGCCCGGCCGGCAAAAGGCAACCCGACGCCTGTCCTTCGTAGAGGGCAGGGGTCAACTGGAGATAGGCAGTGGACAGAGCGGAAAAACGCGAACTCGTCACGGGCCTGAATGATGCGTTCTCAAGCGCTGGTTCAGTCGTCGTGGCCCACTACGCCGGTATCACCGTCGCGCAAATGAACGACCTTCGGTCGAAAATGCGCGCCGCCGGTGGCACCGTCAAAGTCGCGAAGAACCGTCTCGCCAAAATCGCTCTTCAGGGCACGGACTCCGCATCGATCATCGAGCTGTTCAAGGGACAGACGCTGATCGCCTATTCGGAGGATCCGATTGCGGCGCCGAAGGTCGCGTCCGATTTCGCCAAGGGAAATGACAAGCTCGTCATTCTCGGCGGCGCAATGGGCACCACCTCGCTCAACGCCGACGGTGTGAAGGCACTCGCCACACTTCCGTCGCTCGATGAGCTGCGCGCCAGGCTGGTTGGCATGATCGCCACGCCGGCAACCCGGATCGCCCAGATCGTCAATGCGCCTGCGGCTTCGGTCGCGCGCGTCATCGGCGCTTACGCCCGGAAGGACGAGGCGGCATGAGGCCGTTCCTCGCTATCACAAACACACGTTCGAACCTTATGAAGGAACATTGCAATGGCTGATCTGGCAAAGATCGTAGACGACCTTTCGAAGCTGACCGTCCTCGAGGCGGCCGAGCTGTCGAAGCTTCTTGAAGAAAAGTGGGGCGTTTCCGCCGCTGCTCCGGTGGCGGTTGCCGCTGCCGGCGGCGCCGCGGCCGCTGCTGCTCCGGTCGAGGAAAAGACGGAATTCGACGTCGTCCTCACCGAAGCAGGCGCTCAGAAGATCAACGTCATCAAGGAAGTTCGCGCCATCACCGGTCTTGGCCTCAAGGAAGCCAAGGACCTGGTCGAGGCGGCTCCGAAGCCGGTCAAGGAAGCCGTTTCCAAGGCCGACGCGGACAAGTTCAAGGCCCAGCTGGAAGCAGCCGGCGCCAAGGTCGAACTGAAGTAAGCGTTGAGTACCGGCGGCCGGCGGCGCGCCGCCCGCCACTCCCTTCACGTCGAGGGGAGGCTCATGGCGCGAAGAGTGCGAAAACCTCTTTCCTGAGGGCCGCAAACCGGCCTTCAGGAAACGGGTTTTCTCCCGTTTCTGGCCCACCGCCAATTGGTGGTGGGTGAAAAGACAAGAAGCCGCCGACAGGCGGCGGGCAACAAGACAGGGCCGCCGAGGTGGCCCGAGATGCAAGGCGAGCCGCGGCGAGGCTCGTCCCGAGAATTGAGCTAAGGAGCGACGATGGCCCAGACCCAGACTTTCAATGGCCGCAGACGCGTACGCAAGTTTTTCGGTAAGATCCCGGAAGTTGCGGAGATGCCGAACCTGATCGAGGTTCAGAAGGCATCCTATGACCAGTTCCTGATGGTGGAGGAGCCCAAGGGTGGGCGTCCTGACGAGGGGCTGCAGGCAGTTTTCAAGTCGGTCTTCCCGATTTCCGATTTTTCCGGCTCCTCGATGCTGGAATTCGTGAAATACGAGTTCGAAGGACCGAAATTCGACGTTGACGAATGCCGTCAGCGCGACCTGACCTATGCGGCGCCGCTCAAGGTGACGCTGCGCCTCATCGTGTTCGATATCGACGAGGATACCGGCGCGAAGTCGATCAAGGACATCAAGGAGCAGGACGTCTACATGGGCGACATGCCGCTCATGACCTTGAACGGCACCTTCATCGTCAACGGCACCGAGCGCGTCATCGTCTCGCAGATGCACCGTTCGCCGGGCGTCTTTTTCGACCATGACAAGGGCAAGTCGCACTCGTCCGGCAAGCTTCTGTTTGCCGCGCGGGTCATTCCCTATCGCGGCTCGTGGCTCGACATCGAGTTCGATAGCAAGGACGTCGTGCACGCCCGTATCGACCGCCGCCGCAAGATTCCGGTGACGTCGCTGCTGATGGCGCTCGGCATGGACGGCGAAGAGATCCTGTCGACCTTCTACAACAAAATCACCTACAAGCGCGCCGGCGACCATTGGCGCATTCCCTTCAACGTCGAGCGTTTCCGCGGCCTCAAGGCCGTTGGTGACCTGGTTGACGCCGACACCGGCGAGGTCGTCGTCGAGGCCGGCAAGAAGATCACTGCCCGCCAGGCCAGGGCGCTTGGCGAAAAAGGTCTCAAGGCGATCAAGGCGACCGACGAGGATCTGCTCGGCAACTACCTTGCCGAGGACATCGTCAACTATGGCACCGGCGAGATTTTCCTCGAAGCCGGCGACGAGATCGATGAAAAGACGCTGAAAGTGCTTCTCGGCACCGGCGATGACGAGATCAAGGTTCTCGACATCGATCACGTCAATGTCGGCGCCTATATCCGCAACACGCTCAACGTCGACAAAAACGAGAGCCGCCAGGACGCGCTGTTCGACATCTACCGCGTCATGCGCCCCGGTGAGCCGCCGACGCTCGAGACCGCCGAAGCCATGTTCAACTCGCTGTTTTTCGACAGCGAGCGCTATGATCTTTCTGCCGTCGGCCGCGTCAAGATGAACATGCGCCTCGAACTCAAGGCCGAGGATACCGTGCGCGTGCTGCGCAAGGACGACATCCTGGCCGTGGTCAAGACGCTGGTCGAACTGCGCGACGGCAAGGGCGAGATCGACGACATCGACAATCTCGGCAACCGCCGCGTGCGCTCGGTCGGCGAGCTGATGGAGAACCAGTACCGCGTCGGCCTGCTGCGCATGGAGCGCGCGATCAAGGAACGTATGTCCTCGATCGAGATCGACACGGTGATGCCGCAGGACCTGATCAACGCCAAGCCGGCGGCTGCCGCCGTGCGCGAGTTCTTCGGTTCCTCGCAGCTGTCGCAGTTCATGGATCAGACCAACCCGCTGTCGGAGATCACCCACAAGCGCCGCCTGTCGGCGCTTGGACCGGGCGGCCTGACCCGCGAGCGTGCCGGGTTCGAGGTGCGCGACGTGCACCCGACGCATTACGGCCGCATCTGCCCGATCGAGACGCCGGAAGGCCCGAATATCGGCCTGATCAACTCGCTTGCGACCTTCGCGCGTGTCAACAAATACGGCTTCATCGAGAGCCCGTACCGCAAGATCGTCAACGGCAAGCTGACCAATGAGGTCGTCTACCTGTCGGCTATGGAAGAGGCCAAGCACCACGTCGCGCAGGCCAATGCCGAGCTCGACAAGAATGGTCATTTCGTCGACGAATTCGTCATTTGCCGTAACGCCGGCGAAGTGATGATGGCGCCGCGCGAAAACGTCGATCTGATGGACGTGTCGCCGAAGCAGATGGTGTCGGTGGCCGCGGCCCTGATTCCGTTCCTTGAGAACGACGACGCCAACCGCGCGCTGATGGGCTCGAACATGCAGCGTCAGGCCGTGCCGCTGGTGCGCGCCGAAGCGCCGTTCGTCGGCACCGGCATGGAGCCGATCGTCGCCCGTGACTCGGGCGCCGCCATCGGCGCCCGCCGCGGCGGCATCGTCGACCAGGTGGACGCGACGCGTATCGTCATCCGCGCCACGGAAGATCTCGATCCCGGCAAGTCCGGCGTCGATATCTACCGGCTGATGAAGTTCCAGCGTTCGAACCAGAACACCTGCATCAACCAGCGTCCGCTGGTGCGCATGGGCGACCGGGTCAACAAGGGCGACATCATCGCCGACGGCCCGTCGACCGAGCTCGGTGATCTGGCCCTCGGCCGCAACGTGCTGGTCGCGTTCATGCCGTGGAATGGCTACAACTACGAGGATTCCATCCTCTTGTCCGAGCGCATCGTCGCCGACGACGTCTTCACCTCGATCCACATCGAGGAGTTCGAAGTCATGGCCCGCGACACCAAGCTCGGGCCGGAGGAGATCACGCGCGATATCCCGAACGTCTCGGAAGAAGCGCTGAAGAACCTCGATGAGGCCGGCATCGTCTACATTGGTGCGGAAGTGCAGCCGGGCGACATCCTGGTCGGCAAGATCACGCCGAAGGGCGAAAGCCCGATGACGCCGGAAGAAAAGCTGCTGCGCGCCATCTTCGGTGAAAAGGCCTCGGACGTGCGCGATACCTCCATGCGCATGCCTCCGGGAACCTTCGGCACCGTCGTCGAAGTGCGCGTCTTCAACCGCCACGGTGTCGAGAAGGACGAGCGCGCCATGGCGATCGAGCGCGAGGAGATCGAACGCCTCGCCAAGGACCGCGACGACGAGCAGGCGATCCTCGACCGTAACGTCTATTCGCGCCTTTCCGACGTTCTCGTCGGCAAGGAGGCGATTGCCGGGCCGAAGGGCTTCAAGAAGGGCTCGAAGCTGTCGAAGGACACGCTCGACGAGTATCCGCGTTCGCAGTGGTGGCAGTTTGCCGTGGAGAACGAAAAGCTCCAGAGCGAACTGGAAGCCCTGCGTGGCCAGTACGACGATTCCAAGAAGGCGCTCGAGCAGCGCTTCATGGACAAGGTCGAGAAGGTGCAGCGCGGCGACGAGATGCCTCCGGGCGTCATGAAGATGGTCAAGGTCTTCGTGGCCGTGAAGCGCAAGATGCAGCCCGGCGACAAGATGGCCGGCCGGCACGGCAACAAGGGTGTCGTGTCGCGGATCGTTCCGGTCGAGGACATGCCTTTCCTCGAGGACGGCACGCATGCCGACATCGTGCTCAACCCGCTGGGTGTGCCGAGCCGCATGAATGTCGGCCAGATCCTGGAAACGCATCTGGGCTGGGCTTGCGCCGGAATGGGCAAGAAGATCGGCGATCTGATCGATGCGTACAAGACGGCGGGCGACATCAAGCCGCTGCGCAAGACGCTTGAGAGCTTCATGCCGGCCAATGACCGCAACGAGCCGGTCCGCGAATATGACGACGAGAGCATCGTTCGCCTCAGCGAGCAGATGCGCCGCGGCGTCTCCATCGCGACACCGGTGTTCGACGGCGCGCACGAGGCCGACATCAACATCATGCTGGAGCAGGCGGGCCTGCACACCAGCGGTCAGTCGCAGCTCTATGACGGACGCACCGGCGAACCGTTCGATCGCAAAGTGACGATGGGCTACATATATATGCTCAAGCTTCACCACCTTGTGGACGACAAGATCCACGCGCGTTCGATCGGGCCGTACTCGCTCGTTACCCAGCAGCCGCTGGGCGGCAAGGCGCAGTTCGGTGGCCAGCGCTTTGGCGAGATGGAGGTCTGGGCGCTTGAAGCGTACGGCGCCGCCTACACGCTGCAGGAGATGCTGACGGTGAAGTCGGATGACGTCGCCGGCCGCACCAAGGTCTACGAGGCGATCGTCAGAGGCGACGACACATTCGAGGCCGGCATCCCCGAGAGCTTCAACGTTCTCGTTAAGGAAATGCGGTCTCTCGGCCTCAATGTCGAGTTGGAGAACACCAAGCTCGACGACAACCCGATCCGGCTGCCCGACGCGGCCGAGTAAGCAAGACGTCCGGCCGCGGCCTTCCCGCGACCGGACGCACCAAATTCTCGGCCGATGGCCGATCAAGTCGGCGGGCGTTTGGCCCGCGCTAGATGCAAGGGGTTTTCGAAGACCCCGAAAAGGAGAACGGCATGAACCAAGAGGTCATGAATCTCTTCAACCCCCAGGCGCCTGCGCAGGTGTTCGATTCCATCCGGATCTCGCTTGCCAGCCCTGAGAAGATTCTGTCCTGGTCATTCGGCGAGATCAAGAAGCCGGAGACCATCAACTACCGCACCTTCAAGCCGGAGCGTGACGGCCTGTTCTGCGCGCGCATTTTTGGTCCGATCAAGGACTATGAGTGCCTGTGCGGCAAGTACAAGCGCATGAAGTACAAGGGCGTCATCTGCGAGAAGTGCGGCGTCGAAGTCACGCTGTCGCGCGTCCGCCGCGAGCGCATGGGCCATATCGAGCTGGCGGCACCGGTCGCCCACATCTGGTTCCTGAAGTCGCTGCCGTCGCGCATCGGCACGCTGCTCGACATGACCCTGAAGGACATCGAGCGGGTCCTTTACTTCGAGAACTACATCGTCACCGAACCCGGCCTCACCGCGCTGAAGGAGCACCAGCTGCTCAGCGAGGAAGAGTACATGATGGCCGTCGACGAATATGGCGAGGATAGTTTCACCGCCATGATCGGCGCCGAGGCGATCCACGACCTGCTGGCCGGCATGGACCTCGAGAAGATCGCCGGCGATCTGCGTTCGGAACTGGCTTCGACCACCTCCGCGCTCAATCAGAAGAAGTATCTGAAGCGTCTCAAGGTCGTCGAGAACTTCATGGAATCCGGCAACCGTCCGGAATGGATGATCATGAAGGTGGTTCCGGTGATCCCGCCGGATCTGCGTCCGCTTGTCCCGCTGGACGGCGGCCGTTTCGCTACGTCGGATCTGAACGACCTCTACCGCCGCGTCATCAACCGCAACAACCGCTTGAAGCGGCTGATCGAGCTGCGCGCGCCCGGCATCATCGTGCGCAATGAAAAGCGCATGCTGCAGGAAGCCGTCGATGCGCTGTTCGACAATGGCCGCCGCGGCCGCGTCATCACCGGCGCCAACAAGCGTCCGCTGAAGTCGCTGTCCGACATGTTGAAGGGCAAGCAGGGCCGGTTCCGCCAGAACCTGCTCGGCAAGCGCGTCGACTATTCCGGCCGCTCGGTCATCGTCACCGGTCCCGAGCTCAAGCTGCACCAGTGCGGCCTGCCGAAGAAGATGGCGCTCGAGCTGTTTAAGCCCTTCATCTACGCCCGTCTCGACGCCAAGGGTTACTCCTCGACCGTCAAGCAGGCGAAGAAGCTGGTCGAAAAGGAGCGTCCGGAGGTCTGGGATATCCTCGACGAGGTCATCCGCGAGCATCCGGTGCTGTTGAACCGCGCGCCGACGCTGCACCGCCTCGGCATCCAGGCGTTCGAGCCGATCCTGATCGAAGGCAAGGCGATCCAGCTTCACCCGCTGGTCTGCACGGCCTTCAACGCCGACTTCGACGGCGACCAGATGGCGGTCCACGTGCCGCTGTCACTGGAAGCGCAGCTCGAGGCTCGCGTGCTGATGATGTCGACCAACAACATCCTGCACCCGGCTTCCGGCGCGCCGATCATCGTCCCGTCGCAGGACATGGTTCTCGGTCTCTACTATCTGTCGATCGTCAACCAGAACGAGCCGGGCGAGGGCATGGTGTTTGCCGATATGGGCGAGCTCCAGCATGCGCTCGAGACCAAGGCGGTAACGCTGCATTCCAAGATCAAGGGGCGCTTCCGCACGGTCGACGCCGACGGTAAGGTCGTATCGAAGATCCACGACACCACGCCTGGCCGCATGATCATCGGCGAGCTGCTGCCGAAGAACGTCAACGTGCCCTACGAGACCGCCAACCAGGAGATGACCAAGAAGAACATCTCCAAGATGATCGACACCGTCTACCGCCATTGCGGTCAGAAGGAGACGGTCATTTTCTGCGATCGCATCATGGCTCTCGGCTTCAGCCACGCCTGCCGTGCCGGCATTTCGTTCGGCAAGGACGACATGCTGATCCCGGATGCCAAGATCAAGCTGGTGTCCGACACCGAGGCTTTGGCCAAGGAATACGAGCAGCAGTACAATGACGGCCTGATCACCCAGGGCGAGAAGTACAACAAGGTCGTCGACGCCTGGGCCAAGTGCTCGGAAAAGGTCGCCGACGAAATGATGGCCCGCATCAAGGCGGTCGAGTTCGAGGACAACGGCCGTCAGAAGCCGATGAACTCGATCTACATGATGTCGCACTCCGGTGCGCGCGGCTCGCCCACCCAGATGCGCCAGCTCGCCGGCATGCGCGGCCTGATGGCCAAGCCTAGCGGTGAAATCATTGAGACGCCGATCATCTCGAACTTCAAGGAAGGCCTGACCGTGCTCGAGTACTTCAACTCGACCCACGGCGCCCGCAAGGGTCTGGCCGACACCGCCTTGAAGACGGCGAACTCGGGTTACCTGACGCGTCGTCTTGTCGACGTGGCGCAGGACTGCATCGTCAACTCGCTCGACTGCGGCACCGACAAGGGCCTCACCATGCAGCCGATCGTCGATGCCGGTCAGGTCGTCGCTTCGGTTGGTCAGCGCGTTCTCGGCCGCACCTCGCTCGACGATATCACTCACCCGGTCACCGGCGAGGTTCTGGTCAAGGCCGGAACGCTGATGGACGAGCGTGACGTGGAACTGATCGAAAAGGCCGGTGTGCAGTCTGTCCGCATCCGTTCGGCGCTAACCTGCGAGGTCAGGGTCGGCGTTTGCGCGGTCTGTTACGGACGCGATCTGGCCCGCGGCACGCCTGTCAACCAGGGCGAGGCTGTCGGCGTCATCGCGGCGCAGTCGATTGGCGAGCCGGGCACCCAGCTCACCATGCGTACCTTCCACATGGGCGGCACGGCGCAGGTGGTGGATTCCTCGTTCCTTGAAGCCTCGTACGAGGGCAAGGTCGAGATCCGCAACCGCAACGTGGTGCGCAACTCCGACGGCCAGCTGATGGTCATGGGTCGCAACATGGCGGTGCTGATCCTCGACGAGGCCGGCAAGGAACGCGCCACGCACCGCGTCACCTACGGTTCGCGCATCTTCGTCGACGATGGCGACAAGGTGAAGCGCGGCCAGCGTATTGCCGAGTGGGATCCCTATACCCGCCCGGTCCTCACCGAAATCGAGGGCAGGGTGGCGTTCGAAGATCTGGTCGATGGCATTTCCGTTCAGGAAACCGCCGACGAATCGACCGGCATCACCAAGCGCGAGGTCATCGACTGGCGTTCGACGCCACGCGGCAACGACCTCAAGCCGGCGATCGTCGTCCAGGATGCCAAGGGCAAGGTCGGCAAGCTGTCGAAGGGTGGCGACGCCCGCTTCCTGCTCTCGGTCGAGGCCATTCTTTCGGTCGAACCCGGCGCACAGGTTCGCCCCGGCGACGTGCTGGCGCGTATTCCGATGGAAAGCGCCAAGACCAAGGACATCACCGGCGGTCTGCCGCGTGTGGCCGAACTGTTCGAGGCACGCCGTCCGAAGGATCACGCCATCATCGCCGAGATCGATGGCACGATCCGCTTCGGTCGCGACTACAAGAACAAGCGCCGCATCATCATCGAGCCGCATGACTCGACGCTTGAGCCGGTCGAATACCTGATCCCGAAGGGCAAGCCGTTCCATCTCCAGGACGGCGACGTCATCGAGAAGGGCGACTATATCCTCGACGGCAATCCGGCGCCGCACGACATCCTGGCGATCAAGGGCGTGGAGGCGCTTGCCTCCTACCTCGTCAACGAGATCCAGGAGGTCTACCGCCTGCAGGGCGTGTCGATCAACGACAAGCACATCGAGGTGATCGTTCGCCAGATGCTGCAGAAGGTCGAGATCACCACGCAGGGCGATTCGACCTACATTCCGGGCGACCACGTCGACGTGATCGAACTGGAAGAGGTCAACGAGCGCCTGGTCGAGGAGGGCAAGAAGCCGGCCGAAGGCCAGCCGGTGCTGCTGGGCATCACCAAGGCCTCGCTGCAGACGCCGTCCTTCATCTCCGCCGCCTCCTTCCAGGAGACGACGAGGGTGCTGACCGAAGCTGCGGTTGCCGGCAAGACCGACATGCTGCAGGGGCTGAAGGAAAACGTCATCGTCGGCCGGCTCATCCCGGCCGGCACCGGCGGCACGATGAGCCAGATCCGGCGCATCGCCACCTCGCGCGACGAGTTGATCATCGACGAGCGCCGCAAGGCGTCCGGCGTCGAGGTCGCCGAGCCGATGCTGACCGACATGGTTACCGCCGCGCAGTAAGCGCGCAAGTAAGAGAAGATAGAAAAGGGGCCCAAGTGGCCCCTTTTCGCATTGTGGTTCCCCAATCGGATCGGAGGACAACGGATGAGCAGGAGGATCTGGGCTTCTGTCGACGGCTACATTGTCGAGGCTCTTTTCGAGGCGGATCCCGCCCTCGATGCCGTTCTGGCGGCCAACCATGACCACGGCCTACCGCCGATCGATGTTTCCCCGGCACAAGGCAAGCTGCTGTCACTTCTTGCGCGAATGCAGGGAGCGAAGAAGGTACTCGAAATCGGCACGTTGGGCGGCTATTCGACAATCTGGATGGCGCGAGCGTTGCCCGTGGACGGCAAGGTCGTGACGCTCGAGCTTGATCCGCACCACGCCAGTGTCGCGCGGTCGAACTTTGAACGGGCAGGGGTATCTGACCGCGTGGAACTGCGGGTCGGACCGGCGCTTCAATCGCTTGCCGCGTTAGGCGCCGAGAATGCCGGGCCGTTCGACTTCATCTTCATCGACGCCGACAAGCCGAACAACCAGCACTATCTGTCCTGGGCGATGCGTCTTTCGAGGCCGGGGACTGTCATCGTCTGCGACAATGTCATCCGTGACGGCGCGGTGGTGAACGAAGATGGCCGCGACGCCAATGTCGAAGGGGCACGCGCGGCGTTCTCGTTCATTGGCAGCGACAAGCGTCTGCAAGGTACCGCGATCCAGACTGTTGGCGCCAAGGGCTATGACGGCTTTGCAATAGCGATCGTCAGTTGAAGCTGCCACCGGCGGCTGGCTTTTTAAGGAATCGGCAATTGAACGAGGCGACCATCTGGGAATTGATCAACACTGGCCGAGATCGTATGAGCTTTGGGCAGCGAAGGCTTTGGGACCTGATCAAGATCGATCCGGAAGAATGGCTGCATCACTCTCCTGCTGGGAGTGATCATCGCATCTGGGTCGTAGCGTTGATCGGCCGGAGCGTGATTTCTTACAATGACATTGAAGGTGGTTTCGGCCGCTCAAATTTCATTCGATATGGAGAAATCACCGAGCTTGGCTGGGGGCAGGCCGATCTCGAGGTGGCGGTTCAACATGTCATGAGCGAACTTGAACAAGGACACCGGACGGCTCCCGTTGCTTCTGCGCCTCGTCCGGGAGAATTCCTGGACCGCAAGCCAAGATGATCCGGAACATTCAAGGTCGCTCTACCGGGGTCAGTGTCAGTCAAAAAAAGCTTCGACCACATTGCGCTTGCCGAGCATGAAGGCGTCGGCGACGTGCTGGAGCGGCGCGAGGTCGACGTCGGAAACGCCGGCGCGCACGATCTCGGCGAAGCGCTTGTAGAGCATCGGATATTCGGCTTCCGGCTCCTCGTGAACGACGCGGCCATCGATGGCGAGCTTTGAGCCGCCGCCAGAAAGCACCATCGATCCGGCCTCGGTATCGGCCAGGATGTCCCAGCTTTGCGGCCCGGTCTGGCGCCAGTCGAGTTCCATCGTCACCGGCAGACCGTTCGAAGTACGGAAGACGATATGGGCGGCGATCGGGGCCGCGCGGTTTTCGGGGAAATCGAGCTCTGCCGAACTGATGAACATCGGTGGCAGGATGTGGGTGGCGATCGACAGCGCGTTGATGCCGGGATCGAAGACGCCAAAGCCGCCGGGAGCCCAGATCCATTCCTGATTCGGATGCCAGCGGCGCACGTCTTCCTTCCAGTTGATGGCGGCCGACCTGATCGTAGTCGAGCTGAGGAATGTACGCGCTGCTTCGACGGCCGGCGCATAGCGCGAGTGCCAGCTGGCGAACAGGCAGACGCCGTTCGCCACTGCCAGCGCTTTCAAATCCTCGACCTCGCTGACCGTGGCGCCGGGCGGTTTTTCCAGGAAGACATGCTTTTTCGCCGCCAGCGCCGTGCGCGCGGCGTCGTAGCGGAACTGCGGCGGCATGCAGAGCGATACGGCCTCAAGCTCCGGCACAGTGTCGAGCATCGCCTCGATATCGGGAAAATTCGCAATGCCGTCCACCTTGCCGTGCCGGCTGGCGGCGGCGACGAGGCGGTAGTCGCGGTCCTTCGCCAGGGCCGGAAGGTGCTGATCGCGAACGATCTTTCCCACGCCGACAATGCCGAGCTTGATGGGATCGCTATTCAGGGACATGGGGACTCCGCAGGTTGATATTGCGCTTGGTTCTTAGCAGAGAACCGATGCCGGGCAAGCAGGGCGAGACCGCGACAATCACATGGCTGGTCAGATCGGCACATCGAACGTCACGATCGACACTTCGCCTTCGAGCGCGCCCTGATAGGCGGACAGATGCGGTTCCTCGTCGGGCACGCCGTCCATGTCGCCGATCTGGTCGAGCTCGGCCTCGGCATAACCTTCCGCGGCAAGCGATTCGAGAGCGCGGCGCACAGCCGAATCGTCGTCCGGCGCGACCAGCATCACATGCACGCCTTCCGGCTTGCCGCCTTTGCGCTTCCACACCCGGCCGGTAATAATGGTGACCGGGCGCTCCTCATTGTCATTCACGGGTTCGTACCTCCGGGCGAGGGGGTTTGGGCTGTTCATGCCGCCTTTTCGCACGAAGCATGGCCTGGAAACAGCCGCAAGCCGGTCACTTTCTGCCTTCCTCTTGAAAAACGGCGCAAGAAAATTACATGCATTTTTCCCATGGCTGCTACGCCTCGGTTTCAGCGCAATATTTGCCGCTCCGGGGTTGACGGACAGTGGCCATACGAGTAGAAGCCGCCCAGTCAGAACCGATGTGAGGCTCTTGCTTCCGAAGCGACACGCTTTGGAGTTTGCCTCAAACAGGGTTCGTTTTACGAGCGAAAAGACATTTCCGGCGTGCATGAAGCGGCTTCCGCTTCCTCTGCCATTTGTTCGGGCAAGACCGCGAGGCGCGGTTTGTGGCCCGAATTTGCGTATGGAAATGACGCTTTGAGCGGCCCTGACCGGGCGAGACACGGAATTGAGAGACAAGAGGGTTTAATGCCTACCGTCAACCAGCTGATCCGCAAGCCGCGCATTGCGCCGGTGAAGCGCAACAAGGTCCCGGCCATGCAGCAGAACCCGCAGAAGCGGGGCGTCTGCACGCGCGTCTACACCACGACGCCGAAGAAGCCGAACTCGGCGCTGCGCAAGGTGGCCAAGATCCGCCTGACCAATGGTTTTGAAGTGATCGGTTACATCCCCGGCGAAGGCCACAACCTTCAGGAGCACTCGGTGGTGATGATCCGCGGCGGTCGCGTCAAGGATCTTCCGGGCGTCCGTTACCACATCATCCGCGGCGTGCTCGACACGCAAGGCGTGAAGAACCGCAAGCAACGCCGTTCGAAATACGGCGCCAAGCGTCCGAAGTGACCGAAGCGTAGCCAAGGTCGTTCCGGGCGGCGTCAAGCGACGATCCGGGATCCAGGCCACCGCGTAGAATTGAGGCAGAGAAAAAATGTCCCGTCGTCACAGTGCAGAAAAGCGTGAGATCAATCCGGACCCGAAGTTCGGCGATCTGATCGTCACCAAGTTCATGAACGCCGTCATGTATGACGGCAAGAAGTCGGTTGCCGAGACCATCGTCTACGGCGCGCTCGACCAGGTCCAGTCCAAGACCAAGCAGGAACCGGTCACCGTCTTCCATCAGGCGCTCGACAATGTCGCGCCGCATGTGGAAGTGCGTTCGCGCCGCGTCGGCGGCGCCACCTACCAGGTTCCGGTCGACGTGCGCCCCGAGCGCCGTCAGGCATTGGCCATCCGTTGGCTGATCGCCGCCGCCCGCAACCGCAACGAGACCACTATGGTCGACCGCCTCTCCGGCGAGCTGATGGACGCGGCCAACAACCGCGGTACCGCCGTCAAGAAGCGTGAAGATACCCACAAGATGGCAGAAGCCAACCGCGCTTTCGCGCACTACCGCTGGTAAAGCGCGAACGAGACTGAAGAGGCACCTCCCATGGCCCGCGAATATAAAATCGAAGACTACCGCAATTTCGGTATCATGGCGCATATCGACGCCGGCAAGACGACGACCACCGAGCGCGTCCTCTATTACACGGGCAAGTCGCACAAGATCGGCGAAGTCCATGACGGCGCTGCGACCATGGATTGGATGGAGCAGGAGCAGGAGCGCGGCATCACCATCACGTCGGCCGCCACCACGACCTTCTGGAAGGGTCGAGACGGCAAGATCCATCGCTTCAACATCATCGACACCCCCGGCCACGTCGACTTCACCATCGAGGTCGAACGTTCGCTGCGCGTGCTCGACGGCGCCATCGCGCTGCTCGATGCCAATGCCGGTGTCGAGCCGCAGACGGAGACCGTCTGGCGCCAGGCTGACAAGTACCGCGTGCCGCGCATGATCTTCTGCAACAAGATGGACAAGATCGGCGCCGACTTCTACCGCTCGGTCGAGATGATCGGTTCGCGCCTCGGTGCGCATGCCGTCGTCATGCAGCTGCCGATCGGCGCCGAGACCGAGTTCAAGGGTGTCGTCGACCTCGTTGAGATGAACGCGCTGGTCTGGCGCGACGAGACGCTGGGCGCTGCCTGGGACATCGTCGAGATCCCTGCCGACCTCAAGGCTCGTGCCGAAGAGTACCGCGAGAAGATGATCGAGGCCGCCGTCGAAATGGACGAAACGGCGCTCGAGAATTACCTCGAAGGCAAGATGCCGAGCAATGACGAGATCCGTGCGCTCATCCGCAAGGGCACGATCGCGGTGAAGTTCTATCCGATGTTCTGTGGCTCGGCCTTCAAGAACAAGGGCGTGCAGCCGCTGCTCGACGCCGTCGTCGAATATCTGCCGTCGCCGGCCGATGTCCCGGCCATCAAGGGCGTCGACGCCAAGACCGACGCCGAGATCGAGCGTCATGCCGACGACAACGAGCCGCTGTCGATGCTCGCCTTCAAGATCATGAACGACCCGTTCGTCGGTTCGCTCACCTTTGCCCGCATCTATTCGGGCAAGCTCACCAAGGGCATCTCGGTCGACAACACCGTGAAGGGCAAGAAAGAGCGCATCGGCCGCATGCTGCAGATGCATGCGAATTCGCGCGCCGACGTCGAAGAGGCTTTTGCCGGCGACATCGTCGCCCTCGCTGGTCTCAAGGACACCACCACCGGCGACACGCTCAGTGATCCGCTGCATCCGGTCATCCTCGAGCGCATGGAATTCCCCGATCCGGTCATCCAGATCGCCATCGAGCCGAAGACCAAGAACGACCAAGAAAAGATGGGCCTCGCCCTTCACCGCCTGGCCGCCGAGGATCCGTCCTTCCGCGTCAAGACCGACGAGGAAAGCGGCCAGACGATCATCTCCGGCATGGGCGAGCTTCACCTCGACATCATCGTCGACCGCATGCGTCGCGAGTTCAAGGTCGAGGCCAATGTCGGCGCGCCGCAGGTGGCCTATCGCGAGACGATCACTCGCAAGCACGAGCAGGACTACACGCACAAGAAGCAGACCGGCGGTACCGGCCAGTTCGCCCGCGTCAAGATCCTGTTCGAGCCGAATCCGGAAAGCAGCGAATTCGAGTTCGAAACCAAGATCGTCGGCGGCGCTGTGCCGAAGGAATACATCCCCGGTGTCGAAAAGGGCATCAACAGCGTCATGACCTCGGGCCCGTTCGCCGGGTTCCCGATGATCGGCGTCAAGGCGACGCTGATCGATGGTGCCTACCACGACGTGGACTCTTCGGTTCTGGCCTTCGAAATCGCCGGCCGCGCCTGCTTCCGTGAAGCAGCGCCGAAGTTGGGCGTGCAGTTGCTCGAGCCGATCATGAAGGTCGAAGTGGTGACGCCGGAAGATTACGTCGGCAGCGTCATTGGCGACCTGAACGGCCGTCGCGGACAGATCCAGGGCCAGGAAGCCCGCGGCGTCGCGGTGGTCATCAACGCGATGGTGCCGCTCGCCAACATGTTTAAATACGTGGACAACCTTCGCTCGATGAGCCAGGGCCGCGCGGCCTACACGATGCAGTTCGACCATTACGAACCGGTCCCGACCGCGGTCGCCCAGGAAGTCCAGAAGAAATACGCGTAACTCGAAACGAGTTGCACCAGTAACTTAATTCAAGGCCCGCACGGGCTGGCAGGAATGGAGAGATCACATGGCAAAAGGTAAATTCGAGCGCACTAAGCCTCATGTGAACATTGGCACGATTGGTCACGTCGACCACGGCAAGACGTCGCTGACGGCGGCGATCACCAAGTATTTTGGCGAATACAAGCGCTACGACCAGATCGATGCGGCGCCGGAAGAAAAGGCGCGCGGCATCACCATTTCGACGGCACACGTCGAATACGAGACGGCTGCCCGCCACTATGCCCATGTCGACTGCCCCGGCCACGCCGACTATGTGAAGAACATGATCACCGGTGCCGCGCAGATGGACGGCGCGATCCTGGTCGTGTCGGCCGCCGACGGCCCGATGCCGCAGACCCGCGAGCACATCCTTTTGGCCCGCCAGGTCGGCGTGCCCTCGATCGTGGTGTTTTTGAACAAGGTCGACCAGGTCGACGACGCCGAGCTGCTCGAGCTGGTCGAGCTCGAGGTGCGTGAGCTCCTGACCAAGAACGAGTTCCCCGGCGACGACATTCCGATCGTCAAGGGTTCGGCGCTTGCCGCGCTTGAAGATTCTGACAAGAAGATCGGCGAGGACGCGATCCGCGAATTGATGGCGGCGGTCGATGCCTACATCCCGACGCCGGTTCGTCCGCTCGACAAGCCGTTCCTGATGCCGATCGAGGACGTGTTCTCGATCTCGGGCCGCGGCACGGTGGTGACCGGCCGCGTCGAGCGCGGCGTCGTCAAGGTCGGCGAGGAGCTGGAGATCATCGGCATCCGTCCGACCACCAAGACGACCTGCACGGGCGTCGAGATGTTCCGCAAGCTGCTCGACCAGGGCCAGGCCGGCGACAACATCGGCGCGCTGTTGCGCGGTGTCGACCGTGAAGGCGTCGAGCGCGGCCAGGTTCTGGCCAAGCCCGGCACCGTCAAGCCGCACAAGAAGTTCGTCGCCGAAGCCTACATCCTGACCAAGGACGAGGGCGGCCGTCACACGCCGTTCTTCACCAACTACCGTCCGCAGTTCTATTTCCGCACGACGGACGTAACCGGCATCGTGTCGCTGCCGGAAGGCACCGAGATGGTGATGCCGGGCGATAACATCACCGTCGATGTCGAGCTGATCGTGCCGATCGCCATGGAAGAGAAGCTGCGCTTCGCCATCCGTGAAGGCGGCCGCACCGTCGGTGCCGGCATCGTCGTCACCATCAAAGAGTAATTTGGACTTAAACCGATCTGTCGCGGGCGCTGCCCGCGCCGCGCCAGAACAAGGAAGTGACGCATGAACGGACAGAATATCCGCATCCGCCTGAAGGCGTTTGATCACCGGGTGCTCGACGCCTCGACACGGGAAATCGTGTCGACCGCCAAGCGCACCGGCGCCAACGTCCGCGGCCCCATTCCGCTGCCGACGCGGATCGAAAAGTTCACGGTCAACCGGTCGCCTCACGTCGACAAGAAGAGCCGCGAGCAGTTCGAGATGCGCACGCACAAGCGTCTGCTCGACATCGTCGACCCGACCCCGCAGACGGTCGATGCTTTGATGAAGCTCGACCTGGCCGCCGGTGTCGACGTCGAGATCAAGCTCTAAGGAACCAGAGGTCAGCGGGGCGACCCGGAACTCTGAAGGAACAAGAGGCGTGGAGGGGCGACAGCCCCGACAGGGAACTCTAAAGGAATTGAACCGATGCGTTCAGGTGTGATTGCAAAGAAGGTGGGAATGACCCGCATCTACAACGATGCCGGGGAACATGTTCCCGTCACTGTTCTCCAGATGGAGAACTGCCAGGTCGTGGCGCAGCGCACGCAGGAGAAGAACGGCTATACCGCCGTCCAGCTCGGCGTTGGCCTTGCCAAGGTGAAGAACACGTCGAAGGCGATGCGCGGCCATTTCGCGACCGCTTCCGTCGAGCCTAAGGCCAAGGTTGCCGAGTTCCGCGTCTCCGCCGACAACATGATCGATGTCGGCGCCGAGATCACCGTCGAGCATTTCGTCGTCGGCCAGAAGGTCGATGTGACGGGAACCACGATCGGCAAGGGTTTCCAGGGCGTCATCAAGCGGCACCACATGGGTGGCGGCCGCGCGACGCACGGCAACTCGGTGTCGCACCGTACACACGGCTCGACCGGCCAGCGCCAGGATCCGGGCAAGGTGTTCAAGGGCAAGCATATGGCCGGCCACATGGGCGACACACGCGTCACCACGCAGAATGTCGAGGTCGTCTCGACCGACGCCGATCGCGGCCTGATCCTGATCCGCGGTGCGGTCCCGGGTTCGAAGGGTGCATGGATCCTGGTCCGCGACGCGGCCAAGGTGGCGCTTCCGGCCAACGCGCCGAAGCCCGCCGCGATCCGCGCCGTTGCAACCGATGGTGCCGCCAAGAACGAGGCCCCGGCCACAGAGGGAGCGGAATAATGGACCTCAAGATTACAACGCTTGGCGGCAAGGACGCCGGCAAGCTGAAGCTCTCCGAAGAGATTTTTGGCCTTGACCCGCGCGAGGACATCCTGCAGCGCGTCGTGCGCTGGCAGCTTGCCAAGAAGCAGCAGGGCACGCACAAGGCCAAGGGTCGCGCGGAAATCGCCCGCACCGGCGCCAAGATGTACAAGCAGAAGGGTACCGGCCGCGCCCGTCACCATTCGGCTCGCGCTCCGCAGTTCCGCGGCGGTGGCAAGGCCCACGGCCCGGTCGTGCGCAGCCACGAGCACGATCTGCCGAAGAAGGTGCGCGCGCTCGGCCTCAAGCATGCGCTTTCGGCCAAGGCCAAGAGCGCGTCGATCATCATCATCGACGAGCTGAAGCTGACCGAGGCCAAGACCAAGGCGCTGATCGCGAATTTCGCGACGCTGGGCCTGAGCAACGCCCTGGTGATCGGCGGCGCCGAGCTTGACAAGAACTTCAAGCTGGCGGCGACCAACATCCCGAACATCGACGTGCTGCCCATCCAGGGCATCAACGTCTACGACATTCTGCGCCGCGGCACGCTGGTCCTTTCCAAGGCCGCCGTCGAGGCTCTCGAGGAGCGCTTCAAATGACCGACCTTCGTCATTACGATGTGATCGTCTCGCCGGCGATCACCGAAAAGTCGACCATGGCTTCCGAGCAGAACCAGGTCGTCTTCAACGTAGCCAAGAAGGCGTCGAAGCCGGAAATCAAGGCCGCCGTCGAAGCGCTGTTCGGCGTCAAGGTGATGGCCGTGAACACGCTTGTCCGCAAGGGCAAGATCAAGCGCTTCCGCGGCACGATCGGCCGCCAGAGCGACGTCAAGAAGGCGGTTGTGACGCTGGCCGACGGCCAGTCGATCGACGTCGCGACGGGTCTCTGAGCAAGGTCGCGAGGACAGAACAATGGCACTGAAAAAATTCAACCCGGTAACGCCGAGCACCCGTCAGCTGGTCATCGTCGACCGCTCGGGCCTCTACAAGGGCAAGCCCGTCAAGGGTCTGACCGAAGGCCTGACCAAGTCGGGCGGCCGCAACAATTACGGCCGCATCACGGCCCGCTTCATCGGCGGCGGTCACAAGCGTACCTACCGCATCATCGACTTCAAGCGCCGCAAGTTCGACGTCGTCGGCACGGTCGAGCGTATCGAATACGATCCGAACCGCACCGCCTTCATCGCGCTGATCAAGTATGACGATGGCGAGTTGTCCTACATCATCGCCCCGCAGCGTCTGGCTCCCGGCGACAAGATCGTGGCCGGCGAATCGGTCGACGTGAAGCCGGGCAACGCGATGCCGCTGGCCTCGATGCCGGTCGGCACGATCGTCCACAATATCGAGCTGAAGCCTGGCAAGGGCGCTCAGGTCGCCCGCTCGGCCGGCGGTTATGGCCAGCTTGTCGGCCGCGACCAGGGCATGGCGATCCTGCGCCTCAACTCGGGCGAGCAGCGTGTCGTCCACGGCTCCTGCATGGCCACTGTCGGTGCCGTGTCCAACCCGGACCACGGCAACATCAATGACGGCAAGGCAGGCCGCACCGTGTGGCGCGGCAAGCGTCCGCACAATCGCGGCGTGACCATGAACCCGGTCGACCATCCACATGGCGGCGGCGAAGGCCGCACCTCGGGTGGCCGCCATCCGGTTTCGCCCTGGGGCAAGCCGACCAAGGGCAAGAAGACGCGGTCCAACAAGGCGACCGACAAGTTCATCCTGCGCTCGCGCCATCAGCGCAAGAGCTAAGAAGAGGTAACGCCAAGTGACTCGTTCGATTTGGAAAGGCCCCTTCATCGACGGCTACCTTCTGAAGAAGGTGGACAAGGTTCGTGAAGGTGGTCGCAATGAGGTGATCAAGATGTGGAGCCGCCGCTCCACCATCCTGCCGCAGTTCGTCGGCTTCACCTTCGGTGTCTACAACGGCCAGAAGCACGTTCCCGTCTCGGTGAACGAGGACATGGTCGGTCACAAGTTCGGTGAATTCGCTCCGACCCGGACCTATTACGGTCACGGCGCGGATAAGAAGGCGAAGAGGAAATAATCATGGGCAAGGCCAAAGCTCCGCGCAGGCTTGCTGACAACGAAGCGCGCGCCGTGTTGCGCACGATCCGTATCAGCCCGCAGAAGCTGAACCTGGTTGCCGCGCTGATCCGCGGCAAGAAGGTCGCGACAGCGCTTTCCGACCTCGAATTCTCGGCCAAGCGGATTTCCGGCACGGTCAAGAAGACGCTGGAATCGGCGATCGCCAACGCGGAAAACAACCACGACCTCGACGTCGATGCGCTGATCGTGGCGGAAGCCTATGTCGGCAAGTCGATCGTCATGAAGCGGTTCCATGCCCGTGGCCGTGGTCGCGCCAGCCGTATCGAGAAGCCGTTCTCGCACCTCACGATCGTCGTTCGTGAAGTCGAAGAAAAAGGGGAGGCCGCATAATGGGCCAGAAAGTCAATCCGATCGGTCTGCGTCTCGGCATCAACCGCACCTGGGATTCGCGCTGGTTCGCGAATACAGGCGAGTACGGCAAGCTGCTGCACGAGGACATCAAGATCCGCAAATATCTGGAGAAGGAACTCAAGCAGGCTGCGATCTCGAAGGTCGTGATCGAGCGTCCGCACAAGAAGTGCCGCGTCACCATCCATGCGGCGCGTCCGGGCCTGATCATCGGCAAGAAGGGCGCCGACATCGAGAAGCTTCGCAAGAAGCTGATGGAGATGACCAAGTCCGAGACGCATCTGAACATCGTCGAAGTGCGCAAGCCGGAGATCGACGCGACCCTGGTCGCCCAGTCGATCGCCCAGCAGCTCGAGCGCCGCATCGCGTTCCGCCGCGCCATGAAGCGCGCCGTGCAGTCGGCGATGCGCCTCGGTGCCGAAGGCATCCGCATCAACTGTGCCGGCCGTCTTGGCGGCGCCGAGATCGCGCGCATGGAATGGTACCGCGAAGGCCGCGTGCCGCTGCATACGTTGCGCGCCGACGTCGACTACGGCACGGCCGAGGCGCACACGGCCTATGGCATCTGCGGCGTCAAGGTGTGGGTGTTCAAGGGCGAGATCTTAGAGCACGACCCGATGGCTTCGGAACGCCGCGCCACCGAGGGCGATCATGCGCATGGCGGTGGTGGTGAGCGCGAACGCGGTCGCCGTCGCGAAAACGCGTAAGACAGATAGGAATTTGGAGTTAGAACGATGCTGCAGCCAAAGCGCACAAAGTTCCGCAAGCAGTTCAAGGGCCGCATCCACGGTACCGCCAAGGGCGGCACCAACCTGGATTTCGGTGGTTTCGGGCTGAAGGCGCTTGAGCCGAACCGCGTCACCGCGCGCGAGATCGAGGCGGCCCGCCGCGCGATCACCCGCGAGATGAAGCGTGCCGGCCGCGTCTGGATCCGCATCTTCCCGGACGTGCCGGTGACGTCGAAGCCGACCGAAGTCCGCATGGGCAAGGGCAAGGGCGCGGTCGATTACTGGGCGGCGCGCGTCAAGCCCGGCCGCATCATGTTCGAGATCGACGGCGTCAACGAGGAAATCGCCCGTGAGGCGCTGCGTCTCGGCGCGGCCAAGCTCTCGGTCAGGACGCGCTTCGTGCAGCGCATCGCAGAATAAGGACGGGCTGATCATGAAAGCCGAAGACATCCGGACCAAGACCCAGGACCAGCTGACCGACGACCTGGCCAGCCTGAAGAAGGAGCAGTTCAACCTGCGCTTCCAGAAGGCCACCGGCCAGCTTGAGAAGACCGCGCGCGTGAGGCAGGTCCGCAAGGACATTGCGCGTATCAAGACCATCGCTGCGGAAAAGTCCGCGGCCAAGAAGGCTTAAGGACGAAAACCATGCCAAAGCGCATTCTGCAGGGCACCGTCGTCAGCGACAAGAACGAGAAGACGGTTGTCGTCAAGGTCGAACGGCGCTTCACGCATCCCGTGATGAAGAAGACCGTGCGCATGACCAAGAAGTACAAGGCGCACGACGAGAACAACGCCCACAAGGTCGGCGATCAGGTGTTCATCCAGGAATCGAAGCCGATTTCCAAGGACAAGCGCTGGGTCGTGGTGTCTTCGGACCAGGCCTGATCAGGGCTAACGAAACGAATTTTGGACAGACCGGGGAGGGGTGAGAAACCCGTCCCGTTAGAAAAGAAGAAGGCGGCCAGTCATGATTCAGATGCAAACAAACCTCGACGTCGCGGATAATTCCGGCGCCCGTCGTGTCATGTGCATCAAGGTGCTGGGCGGCTCGAAGCGGAAATATGCTTCCGTGGGCGACATCATCGTGGTGTCGATCAAGGAAGCCATCCCGCGCGGCCGCGTCAAGAAGGGCGATGTGATGAAGGCGGTCGTGGTTCGCACGGCCAAGGACATCCGCCGCCCGGACGGCAGCGTGATCCGTTTCGACAAGAACGCAGCCGTTCTCGTCGACAACAAGAAAGAGCCGATCGGCACGCGTATCTTCGGACCGGTTCCGCGCGAACTCCGCGCCAAGAACCACATGAAGATCATCTCGCTCGCGCCTGAAGTGCTGTAAGGAGCCGGACCAATGCAAAAGATTAGAAAAGGCGACAAGGTCGTCGTGCTGGCCGGCAAGGACAAGGGCCGTTCGGGCGAAGTCCTCTCGGTGCAGCCGAAGGACGACACCGCGCTGGTGCGCGGCGTCAACCTGATCCGTCGTCACCAGAAGCAGTCCCAGTCCCAAGAGGGCGGGATCATCACCAAGGAAGCGCCGATCCAGCTGTCGAACATCGCGCTGGCCGACCCCAAGGATGGTAAGCCGACCCGCGTCGGCTTCATCTTCCAGAAGGACGGCAAGAAGGTGCGCGTCGCCAAGCGCTCGGGAGAAGTCATCAATGGCTAAGGCTCAAACCAAGCAGGCAACTGCCCAGAACACGCCCCGCCTCAAGCAGGTCTATAACGAGACCATCCGCAAGGCGCTGCAGGAGCAGTTCGGCTACGACAACGAGATGCAGGTTCCGCGCATCGACAAGATCGTGCTGAACATGGGCGTCGGCGAGGCGACCGGCGATTCGAAGAAGCCTTCGATCGCGGCGGAAGACCTTGCGATGATCGCCGGCCAGAAGGCTGTCGTCACCCGCGCCCGCAACTCGATCGCCGGCTTCAAGGTCCGCGAGAAGATGCCGATCGGCGCCAAGGTCACGCTGCGCAAGGAACGCATGTACGAGTTCCTCGATCGTCTCGTGAACATCGCACTGCCGCGCGTCCGCGACTTCCGCGGGCTCAACCCGAAGAGCTTCGATGGCCGTGGCAACTATGCCATGGGCATCAAGGAACACATCGTGTTTCCGGAGATCAACTACGACAAGGTTGATCAGATCTGGGGCATGGACGTCATCGTTTGTACGACTGCGAAGACGGACGACGAAGCCAGGGCATTGCTCAAGGCCTTCAACTTCCCCTTCCGCCAGTAACGGCAGCGAGAAAAGGAAAAATCTGAAATGGCAAAGACCAGCTCAGTCGAGAAGAACAACAGGCGCCGCAAGCTTGCGGACCAGTTCGCTGCCAAGCGCATGGTGCTCAAGGCGATCATCATGGATCAGTCCAAGCCGATGGAAGAGCGCTTCCGCGCTCAGCTGAAGCTTTCGGCGCTGCCGCGCAACTCGGCCAAGACCCGCATCCGCAACCGCTGCGAAGTCACCGGACGCCCGCGTGCCTATTATCGCAAGCTCAAAGTATCGCGTATCGCGCTTCGTGATCTCGGCAATAACGGCCAGATCCCGGGCCTGGTCAAGTCGAGCTGGTAAGGAGGACATAACATGTCATTGAGCGATCCTCTCGGCGATATGCTGACCCGCATCCGCAACGCGTATGGCCGTAAGAAGTCGAGCGTTTCGACGCCGGCCTCGCGCCTGCGTACCCGCGTCCTCGACGTGCTGAAGGCCGAAGGCTATATCCGCGACTACAGCCAGACCGACTTCGACAACGGCAAGTCCGAAATCGAGATCGAGCTGAAGTATTTCGACGGTGCGCCGGTGGTGCGCGAAATCGCCCGGGTCTCGAAGCCCGGCCGCCGCGTCTACGTTTCGGCCAAGTCGATACCGCATGTCGCCAACGGGCTCGGCATCGCCATCCTTTCGACGCCGAAGGGCGTGATGGCCGACCACGAAGCGCGCGAACAGAATGTCGGCGGGGAAATCCTCTGCCAGATCTTCTGATCTGGTACGTGACCCCAATTGGAAACCGGTTTCGGGATCAAATCCCGAAGCCGAGACCTGAAACAAGAGAAGTGACGAGGACAACAAAATGTCTCGTATTGGAAAGAAGCCCGTTTCGCTGCCGCAGGGCGTGACCGCGACCGTCAACGGCCAGACCGTGACGGCGAAGGGTCCGAAGGGCGAGCTGAAGTTCGTGGTGAACGACGAAGTGCTGGTCAAGATGGAAGGCAGCGAGATCGCTGTCCAGCCGCGCGACCAGACCAAGACCGCCCGCTCCAAATGGGGCATGTCGCGCACGCAGATCGTCAACATCCTGCAGGGCGTCAAGGACGGTTTCGAAAAGAAGCTCGAGATCACCGGCGTCGGCTATCGTGCCGCCATGCAGGGCAAGAACCTGCAGCTGGCGCTCGGCTTCAGCCATGACGTCGTCTACGAAACGCCGCAGGGCGTGACGATTTCGGTGCCGAAACCGACGGAAATCACCGTGACCGGCATCGACAAGCAGCAGGTCGGCCAGGTTGCCGCCGAGATCCGCGAGTATCGCAGCCCCGAGCCCTATAAGGGCAAGGGCGTCCGCTATGCTGGCGAGAAGATCGTCCGCAAGGAAGGCAAGAAGAAGTAATTTTAACGCCGCGGGGAGCGGTCGCGGGAGGCGCTTCGCCTACCGCATATGGTTGCCCCCGTTTTTTGAAGGCAAGGAACTGATATCATGGGCTCGAAAGAATCCACCCAACGCCGCGCTCAGCGCGTCCGCCGCCAGATCAAGAAAGTTGCCGGCGATCGTCCGCGCCTGTCGGTCCATCGCACGTCGAAGAACATCTACGTCCAGGTCATCGACGACGCCAAGGGCCACACCATCGCCGCTGCTTCGACGCTCGAGAAGGAGCTCAAGGGTTCGCTCAAGACCGGCGCCGACACCGCGGCCGCAGCTGCCATCGGCAAGCTGATCGCCGAGCGTGCCTCGAAGGCCGGCGTCAAGGAAGTCGTCTTCGACCGCGGTGCCTACATCTACCACGGCCGCGTCAAGGCGCTTGCCGAGGCTGCCCGTGAAGGTGGTCTGAGCTTCTAAAGCATGATCCCGAACCGGAGGTCAGCGCAGCAAAAAGTTGCAGACTTTTCGGATAGGATCATGCGAAGGAAAAAAGAGTTTTCGCCCCCGGCGACCCACAGAGGCGCCGGATATCATCATCAACCGTGCTTCCGGAAAAAAACAAGGAACAGGATATGGCACAGGAACGTAGGGATGGCGGCCGCGGCCGTGATCGCGAAGAGCGCGACGACGGCATGGTCGACAAGCTCGTCCACATCAACCGTGTCGCCAAGGTCGTCAAGGGCGGCCGGCGCTTCGGCTTTGCAGCGCTCGTCGTCGTCGGCGACCAGAAGGGCCGCGTCGGCTTCGGTCACGGCAAGGCGCGCGAAGTGCCGGAGGCGATCCGTAAGGCGACCGAATCGGCCAAGCGCGACATGATCTTCGTGCCGCTGCGCTCGGGCCGCACGCTGCACCATGACGTCGAGGGACGCTGGGGCGCGGGACGTGTTCTGCTGCGCGCTGCCAAGCAAGGTACCGGCATCATCGCCGGCGGCCCGATGCGCGCCGTCTTCGAGACGCTCGGCATGCATGACGTGGTCGCCAAGTCGATGGGTTCGTCGAACCCCTACAACATGGTTCGCGCCACTTTCGACGCGCTGAAGAGCCAGATGCATCCGAAGGATGTGGCTGCCGCGCGCGGCATCAAGTATTCGACCCTTCAGGCCCGCCGCGGCACCGCCGTTGCGGCTGAAGAATAGTCGACGCTGACCAGGGATCTGACCATGGCCAAGAAAGCAACCAAGACCATCACCGTCGAGCAGATCGGCTCGCCAATCCGCCGGCCGAAGGAGCAGCGCGCAACGCTGGTCGGCCTCGGCCTCAACAAGATGCACAAGCAGCGCACGCTGGAGGATACGCCCTCGGTGCGCGGCATGATCGCTGCCGTCCAGCATCTCGTCCGCGTTGTGGACGAGGGCTGAGCCAGAGCGCAGGAGAACCCAGATGAAACTCAACGATCTGCGTGACAAGGACGGCGCGACGCATTCCAAGAAGCGTCTCGGCCGTGGCATCGGTTCCGGTTCGGGCAAGACCGCCGGTCGCGGCGTCAAGGGCCAGAAGGCGCGCTCCGGCGTCGCCGTCAACGGCTTCGAGGGTGGCCAGATGCCGCTCTACCGTCGTCTGCCGAAGCGCGGCTTCAACAATATCTTCGCCAAGAGCTTCACCGTTGTGTCGCTGGCCCGCATCCAGGCCGCGCTCGATGCCAAGAAGCTCGATGCTAAGACAGTCGTGACGGCCGAGGCGCTGGTTGCGGCCGGCGTCATCCGTCGCGTCAAGGACGGCGTGCGCATCCTTTCGGACGGCGACATCAAGGCCAAGCTTGCCTTCGACGTTGCCGGTGCTTCCAAGGCCGCGGTCGAGAAGATCGAAAAGGCCGGCGGTTCGGTGAAGCTGCCTGAGAAAGCAGCCGCCGAGTAACGGCAATTTGAAGCACGGTCGGCAAAGGTGGAATTCGGTTTTGCCTTCGGTCGTGCTTTGATCCGACAGATGTGGCGGCCGCATCAACGCGGCCGCTTGCATGTTTGCAGTCCGGAGCTTATCTCGTGAGCTTCGGTGACACGCGCCGCCTGAGCTGCGGGCATCGAGCGTGACCAAGCGGAGAATCAGGCATGGCTTCGGCTGCTGAACAACTAGCCTCGAATCTGAATTTTTCGGCCTTCGCCAAAGCCGAGGATCTGAAGAAGCGCATCTGGTTCACCATCGGCGCGCTGCTCGTTTACCGCCTTGGCACCTATATCCCGCTGCCCGGCATCAATCCCGACGCTTTCGCCCAGGCCTTCTCGTCGCAGAGCAAGGGCGTACTCGGCATGTTCAACATGTTCGCCGGTGGCGCCGTGCAGCGCATGGCGATCTTTGCCCTCGGCATCATGCCCTATATCTCCGCCTCCATCATCATGCAGCTGATGACCTCGGTCATTCCTTCGCTGGAAGCGCTGAAGAAGGAGGGCGAGCAGGGTCGCAAGATCATCAACCAGTACACGCGCTACGGCACCGTGCTTCTGGCGCTGGTCCAGGCCTATGGCATTTCGGTCGGGCTTGAGGGCGGCAATGGCATCGTCAACGATCCCGGCATGTTCTTCCGCATCTCCACCGTCGTCACGCTGGTCGGCGGTACCATGTTCCTGATGTGGCTTGGCGAGCAGATCACCGCCCGCGGCATCGGCAACGGCATTTCGCTGATCATCTTCTCCGGCATCGTCGCCGGCCTGCCGCGCGCCATCTCCGGCACGCTGGAGCTTGGCCGCACCGGCGCACTGTCGACCGGCCTGATCCTGGCGATCATCGTGCTCGCCATCGTCGTCATCGCGCTGATCGTCTTCTTCGAGCGCGCCCAGCGCCGCCTGCTGATCCAGTATCCCAAGCGCCAGGTCGGCAATCGCATGTTCCAGGGCGATACCTCGCATCTGCCGCTGAAGCTCAACACGTCCGGCGTCATTCCGCCGATCTTCGCCTCGTCGCTGCTGCTGCTTCCGGCAACGGTTGCCGGCTTCTCGCAGACGACCAACATGCCTGCCTGGGCGAGCACCATCCTGGCGGCGCTCGGCCACGGCCAGCCGCTCTATATGGCCTTCTACGCTGCCATGATCGTGTTCTTCGCCTTCTTCTATACGGCGATCGTCTTCAATCCGAAGGACACCGCCGACCAGCTCAAGAAGCATTCGGGCTTCATCCCGGGCTATCGTCCGGGCGAGCGCACTGCGGACTATATCGACTATGTGCTCACCCGCATCACCGTCGTCGGCGCCATCTATCTGGTGCTGGTGTGTCTGCTGCCCGAGTTCCTGATTTCAGCGACTGGCGTACCGTTCTACCTTGGTGGCACTTCGCTCCTGATCGTGGTCAGTGTAACGCTCGATACGGTGGCGCAGATTCAGGGTCACCTGATCGCGCACCAGTATGAGGGCCTGATCAAGAAGTCGAAGCTGCGCGGGGGGAAGAAGGCCAGATGAGGTTGATATTGCTTGGACCGCCGGGGGCGGGCAAGGGGACACAAGCACTGAGACTGGTAGAAAGACACGGCATCCCACAGCTTTCCACGGGGGACATGCTGCGTGCTGCTGTTCAGGCCGGCACCGAAGTCGGCAGGCGAGCCAAGGCGGTGATGGATGCTGGTGAACTGGTGTCCGACGCTATCGTCAACGCCATCGTGGCCGAGCGCATCGATCAAGCCGATTGCGCAAACGGCTTCATCCTTGACGGATACCCGCGAACCCTGGTGCAAGCGGACGCCGTTGAGGAAATGCTTTCGGATCGCGGGCTGGAGCTAGACGCGGTCATCGAATTTGTCGTCGACGACAAGGCGCTGGTTGGCCGAATCGTCAAACGCGCCGAGGACGCCAAGGCCGCAGGCCTGCCGGTGCGCAAGGACGACAGCCCAGCGGTGTTCGAAGAACGCTTGAGGGAATATTACAAGAAAACCTCGCCGCTGATCGGCTACTACTACGCCAAGGGCAAGCTCAGGGGCGTCGATGGCATGGCCGACATCGATGCGGTGACGCAGCAGATCGAGGCGGTGCTCAGGGCGACGACCCGGCAGGTTGGCCAGGCGGCCGGCTAGAGAAACGAACGATTGCGCTTGACTGGAGCGGTCCGCTGGGGTATGGCGGCCCGTCTTCCTATCAGGCATGAGGCTTGCTTGTCCGCAAGGGCAAGGCAGGCCGCTTTGAACTGGAAACTCCCGCAAGGGCCGGCCTCCACCGGACGCGGGGCAACTTGAAGCGCCGGCTCGTCCGGCCTATATGGAGAAGAGAAGAACATGGCTCGTATAGCCGGCGTCAACATTCCTACCAACAAGCGCGTCGTCATTGCGCTTCAATACATTCACGGCATTGGCAAGAAGTTCGCCCAGGAGATCGTCGACAAGGTCGGCATCCCGGCCGAGCGCCGCGTCAACCAGCTGACCGACGCGGAAGTACTGCAGATCCGGGAGACCATCGACCGCGACTACCAGGTCGAGGGCGACCTGCGCCGCGAAGTGTCGATGAACATCAAGCGGCTCATGGACCTCGGCTGCTACCGCGGCCTGCGTCACCGTCGCTCGCTGCCGGTTCGTGGCCAGCGCACGCACACCAATGCGCGCACCCGCAAAGGCCCAGCCAAGTCGATTGCCGGAAAGAAGAAGTAATTTAGGGCAGTAAGAGAGTAGGGCAGTAAGGCAATAGGAACGGCAGACATACTGCCCTACTGCCATATTCCCCTACTGCCTTCTCCCTGGTGGAGCCGCTGGCATTACGGCGGTGTAGAGATCAACTGAAAGGACTATCATGGCCAAGGAAGCCGCTCGTGTTCGCCGTCGCGAACGCAAGAACATCTCGTCGGGCGTTGCCCACGTCAATTCGACCTTCAACAACACGATGATCACCATCACCGACGCGCAGGGCAATTCCATTGCCTGGTCGTCGGCCGGAGCCCAGGGCTTCAAGGGATCGCGCAAGTCGACCCCTTTCGCTGCCCAGATGGCCGCCGAAGATGTTGCCAAGAAGGCTCAGGAACACGGCATGCGCATGCTCGAGGTCGAGGTCTGTGGACCCGGCTCCGGTCGTGAATCGGCGCTGCGGGCGCTGCAGGCAGCAGGCTTCACCATCACCTCGATCCGTGATGTGACGCCGATCCCGCACAATGGCTGCCGCCCGCGCAAGAAGCGCCGCGTCTAAAGAGAATTTACCGAACGCCGCGCGAGCGCCTCAAGGGCGCTCCTCCACGGCATTCCAGGTCGCCCGCCACGATTGGATGGTGGCGGGACAACGGAAGGAAAGCACTATGATTCAGAAAAATTGGCAGGAACTGATCAAGCCGAACAAGATCGAGTTCTCGTCGAAGAAGAAGACGCTGACCACGCTGGTCGCCGAGCCGCTCGAGCGCGGCTTCGGCCTCACCCTCGGCAACGCGCTGCGCCGCGTGCTTCTGTCTTCGCTGCGTGGCGCGGCTGTGACCGCCGTGCAGATCGACGGCGTTCTGCATGAATTCTCGTCCATCGCCGGCGTGCGCGAGGACGTGACCGACATCGTGTTGAACATCAAGGAAATCGCCATCCGCATGGAAGGCGATGGCCCCAAGCGCATGGTCGTGCGCAAGCAGGGACCGGGCGCGGTTCTCGCCGGCGACATCCAGACGGTCGGCGACGTCGAGATCCTCAATCCCGACCACGTCATCTGCACGCTGGACGAAGGCGCTGAGATCCGCATGGAATTCACCGTCGACACCGGCAAGGGCTATGTGCCGGCCGACCGCAACCGCGCCGAAGACGCGCCGATAGGGCTGATCCCGGTCGACAGCCTGTATTCGCCGGTCAAGAAGGTCTCCTACAAGGTCGAGAACACCCGTGAGGGGCAGGTTCTCGATTATGACAAGCTGACCATGACCATCGAGACCGATGGTTCGATCTCGGGCGAGGACGCGGTGGCCTTCGCCGCTCGCATCCTGCAGGACCAGCTCGGCCTGTTCGTCAATTTCGACGAGCCGCAGAAGGAAGTCGCTGCCGAACAGGTTACCGAGCTTGCCTTCAACCCGGCGCTGCTCAAGAAGGTCGACGAACTCGAGCTTTCGGTGCGTTCGGCCAACTGCCTGAAGAACGACAACATCGTCTATATCGGCGATCTGATCCAGAAGACCGAAGCCGAGATGCTGCGCACCCCGAACTTCGGCCGCAAGTCGCTGAACGAGATCAAGGAAGTCCTGGCGGCGATGGGCCTGCATCTCGGCATGGAAGTGCCGGACTGGCCGCCGGAAAACATCGAAGACCTCGCCAAGCGTTACGAAGATCAATACTGAGGCTCAGGCCTCTTGAACCCGCAATGAAGGAGAAGAGCCATGCGCCACGGATTTAAAGGCCGCCGGTTCGCCCGCAGCATAAGCCATCGCAAGTCGATGTTTGCCAACCTTGCCGTGTCGCTTATCGAGCACGAGCAGATCCTCACCACGCTGCCGAAGGCGAAGGATCTGCGTCCGATCGTCGAGAAGCTGGTGACGCTCGGCAAGCGCGGCGACCTGCACGCCCGCCGCCAAGTGATTGCCCAGATCGGCAATGAGGGCGTCGTCAAGCGTCTGTTCGACACAATCGCGCCACGTTACGCCACTCGCAATGGCGGCTATCTGCGCATCATGAAGGCCGGCTTCCGTCACGGTGACAATGCCGCAATGGCCGTCATCGAATTCGTCGACCGCGACACCTCGGCCAAAGGCGCCGGCGACCGCGCCCGCATCGAGGCCGAAGGCACCGAAGAGGAAGCCGCAGCCGCATAAGCTTCGGTTTTTCTGAGAAGTTCAAAGGGGCCTGCGGGCCCCTTTTTCTGTTTCCGAAGCTGCAGGGCAGGGCTTGCAGGGGTTTTGTCACCGGTTTTTGCGGCGACTATCCAAAATAATCGGATTTCAGCGGCTTAGCCTTTCATTTTGCACAATCGTCAGGACAATGGCGCCCGACTTGGAGGATTCGGAATGCGCGTTAAACGGCTGTCCCTTGTTCTGATCTGCGCCTTGATGGCGCTGGCCGTCGTGCCGGCGGCCAGGCACGCGCTGGCGGAGGAGACCAAGCCAGATCCCGGTCTGTCCGACGTGCTGACCGATCTGCTGCATGGCGTCGAAGGCGAAAACGCCACCTCCGGCCCCGACAAGCGCGTGCCGTTCGGCCGCGAGGAGGTGCAGCTGTCCTTCGCGCCGCTGGTCAAGCAGACGGCCCCGGCCGTGGTCAATGTCTACGCCTCGCAAACCGCCAAGGTGACGTCGCCCTTTGATGGCGATCCGTTCTTCGAGGAGTTCTTCGGCCGCTCGCAGCCGCGCGCGCAGTCTTCGCTCGGTTCGGGGGTGCTGGTCGATCCGACCGGCGTCGTGGTCACCAATTTCCACGTCGTCAAGGACGCCGACCAGGTCAAGGTCGCGACCGCCGACGGGCGCGAATTCGACAGCAAGGTGCTGCTCAAGGATGAGACGCTCGACCTCGCCGTGCTCAAGATTTCTTCCGACAAGCCGTTCCCGGTGATCGCCATTGGCGATTCCGACGCGCTCGAGGTCGGCGACCTGGTGCTGGCGATCGGCAATCCGTTCGGTGTCGGCCAGACCACCACCAGCGGCATCATTTCGGCTGTGGCGCGCAGCCATATCGGCGTCTCCGATTCCAGCTTCTTCATCCAGACCGACGCCGCCATCAACCCGGGCAATTCCGGTGGCGCGCTGGTCAACATGGGTGGTCAACTGATCGGCATCAACACTGCGATCTATAGCCGTAGCGGCGGCTCGATCGGTATCGGCTTTGCCATCCCTTCGAACATGGTTCGCGCCTTCGCCGATGCGGCCAAGGCCGGGCTCGACTTCTTCGAGCGGCCGTATGTCGGTGCCGAGTTCGAGGCGGTGACGCCGCAGATTGCCGAATCGCTCGGCATGGACAAACCGGCCGGCTCGCTGATTTCTTCGGTCGAAGAGGCAGGACCCGCTGCCAAGGCAGGGCTCAAGCCTGGTGACGTGGTGCTGTCGCTCAACGGCAAGCCGGTCGAGAGCGTCGGGGCGCTGGACTACCGGATGGCGACGCTGTCGATCGGTACGAATGCCAGCTTCGGCGTTCTAAGCAAGGGTCAGCAGGCGACGATGGACATCGCGCTGGAACGGCCGCCTGAGGGCGCCAAAGCTGCGGAGCTCACATTGCGCGGCCGTAGCCCGTTTTCCGGTGCCAGGGTTGCCGAACTATCGCCACGGCTTGCCCAGCGGCTTGGTCTGCGCACCGATGTCAAAGGCGTCACCGTCGTCGATATCAACCGCGATTCGCCCGCTGCCGATTTTGGTTTCCAGCCGGGCGACATCGTGCGTGAGGTCAATGGCCTGACGATCGACAAGGCGGCGACCCTGGAACAGATAGCCCAGCAGGATACACGCTGGTGGCGCTTTACCGTCGAGCGCGGCGGGCAGATACTGCGCCAGGTGTTGCGTTACTAAGCCCGACGTCAGCATGGTCGGGCTCCAGGCAGAAGAAGTTGCATGGCCGATCTGTTCAGTGTCGATGAACCGGAAAAGACGCCGCCCGGCAGGCCGCTGGCCGACCGTCTGCGCCCGAAGAACCTCGGCGAGGTCGTCGGCCAGGAGCATCTGACCGGTCCCGACGGCGCGCTGACGCGGCTGATCGGCTCCGGCTCGCTCGGCTCGATGATCTTCTGGGGCCCGCCCGGCACCGGCAAGACCACGGTCGCACGGCTGCTTGCCGGCGAGACAAGCCTCGCTTTCGAACAGATCTCGGCCGTGTTTTCCGGCGTTGCCGACCTGAAGAAAGTGTTCGAGGCAGCGAAGCTGCGCCGCTCCAACGGCCGCCAGACACTGCTGTTCGTCGACGAGATCCATCGCTTCAACCGCGCCCAGCAGGACAGTTTTCTGCCCGTGATGGAAGACGGCACCGTCGTGCTGGTCGGCGCCACCACGGAGAACCCGTCCTTCGAGCTTAACGCCGCGCTGTTGTCGCGCGCACGCGTCATGGTCTTTCACTCGCTCGGCGAGGACAGCATCGCCAAGCTCCTGGCGCGGGCCGAGGAGGCAGAGGGCAGGGCGCTGCCGCTCGATGACGAGGCGCGGGCGATGCTCATCCGCATGAGCGACGGCGACGGCCGCGCGGCGCTGACACTGGCCGAAGAGGTCTGGCGTGCCGCCAAATCAGGTGAAGTGTTTGGCGCCGAGGCCTTACAGCGCATCGTCCAGCGCCGCGCGCCGATCTACGACAAGGGCCAGGACGGCCATTACAATTTGATCTCCGCCTTGCACAAATCGGTGCGCGGCTCCGACCCCGACGCGGCACTCTACTATCTGGCCCGCATGTTCGACGCCGGCGAGGATCCGCTCTATCTCGGGCGCCGGTTGGTGCGCATGGCGATGGAGGATATCGGGCTGGCCGACCCGCAGGCACTCGTCGTCGCCAACGCCGCCAAGGACGCCTACGACTATCTGGGCTCGCCCGAGGGCGAACTGGCCTTCGCCGAGGCTACCGTCTATCTCGCTACCGCGCCGAAATCCAATGCAGTCTATACCGCATTCAAGGCCGCCACACAGGCGGCCAAGGAATTCGGTTCGCTGCTGCCGCCCAAGCACATTCTCAATGCGCCGACCAAGCTGATGAAACAGGAAGATTACGGCGCCGGATATCGCTACGACCACGACGAGCCCGACGCTTTTTCCGGCCAGGACTATTTTCCTGAGAAGATGGGAAGGCAGACATTCTACGATCCGCCCGAGCGCGGCTTCGAGCGCGATATCAGGAAGCGGCTGGACTATTGGGCGAAGCTGCGCAGCGAGCGGGAAAAGTAGCTGCCAGTCGCACACTGGTGTGATCGGCGTTGTCTGGTGGGATAAAAAACCCTATCAAGATGCGCCTTCGGCCGGCGGCAGGCCAGAAACGTACCGACGATATTCAGAACGGAATCGCGCCTGGCGCGTGGAAAAATGACAAAAAAATCCCGCAAAACCCTTCGGAAGTTCGCCATAGCCATTCCGCTGCTGGCGCTCGGCTTCTATGTCATTCCCATTCTGACGACGATTTTCATCGTCCTCGGCCTGATCGACGTGTTGCGCAACGACAACAAGAATTGGGCGCTGTTCAGTGGTTATTTCCTGGGCAACGGCATCTTCACCTGGCTGCTTTCGCCCTTCAATCTGCTGGTGGATCTGCTGTGCTATAGAAACCGCGGTGTCTGGAAATTGGACCAGTTTCCTCCGGACTACCAGCGCGAGGTCAACGAGGTCCTGGATGTCTTCAAGGCACGCAAGGACGAGATCATCGCCGACATCGACGCCAATTTCGGCAGCGGCCGGCGCGGCATGTATGTCTATCAGTGGTATGGCAAGCACAAAATAGACAACGTCGCCGAATTCAACAAGGATTTCAAATACATCAAGACGATTGCCGTCTCTGTGTTCAGCGGCAGGGAATCGACTTCCTGGCACTTTGGCCCGCTCCGGCTCAGCCTGCGCATTCTCTACAACCTCATCCCGGTGAAATCGGAAGTGTTCGTCCAGTGTGGCAACGCCAAGAATTACTGGCACGAGAACCCGCTGTTCATCTTCGACGACACGCTGCTTCATCGCTCGGTCAACGAGTATGACGGGCGCCGCTACTGCGTGTTCATGGACATCATTCGCCCATCGCCGTTTCCCGGTCTGATCTCGACGCTCCTCGCCATTGTTTCGGTCAGCGTCGAGCGCATCAATGCCATGTTCTACAAGAACTGGAAGATGATCGCCTCCAGCAAGCCGAAGAAGGTCGGAGCTGCCTGACACCGTAGCGTAACTGGCGCGAGGGAGCACGATGTATCATCTGTTGCTTGTCTGTCTTGGTGGCGCGATCGGTGCAATGGCCCGCTTCTTCCTGTCCGGCTTCGTCGCCCGCCGGGTCGGCGAGACCTTTCCTTGGGGCACGATGGTCGTCAATGTGTCGGGGGCGTTTGCAATCGGCGTCGTTGCGCATGCCGTGGCGCGCGACGGCATGCCTGCCCTTTGGGCCTTTGTCGTCACCGGCGGCCTCGGCTGCTACACCACGGTCTCTTCATTCAGCCTGCAGACGCTGGCGCTGGCGCGTGAGGGCGAATGGCTGCGCGCCGGCGGAAATGTGCTGCTTTCGGTTTTCCTGAGCCTCGGCGGCGTGACGCTGGGCTTTGCCGCGGGAAGTCTTCTGATTGGCAGCGGGGCGCCATGAGCGGCCCGCAGAAGCTCCGCTCCGACGGGATGGCGGGGCGTGCGGCGCGCCTCATTGGCTGGCGCCGAACGAGCCAAACGGTTCGTATCTATGCGACCGTGACCGCTGGCAGCATGATCGGCGGCGTGCTGCGGGCGCTCGCCTCATTGGCGAGCACCGCCTGGTGGGGCACTGGATTTCCCTTCGGCACGCTCCTCGTCAACATTGTCGGCTCATTCCTCATCGGCTTCTACGCGACATTGACGGGACCGGATGGTCGCGTCTTCGCCGGTCCGCTGCAGCGCCAGTTCTTCATGGCCGGCTTCTGCGGCGGCCTGACGACCTTCTCCGCTTTCAGCCTTGAAACACTCACCCTCGCGCAAGGCGGGAGGCTTGTGGCGGCGGGGCTCAATATCGCGGTCTCCGTGGTGGCCTGGCTTGCCGCCGTCTGGCTTGGCTACATTTTTGCAGTTCGCCTCAACCGGCTGAGAGGGTCCAGGCAATGAAGATACCAACGCAGGCGCAATTGCTGCGCATATTTATCGGCGAAAACGACAAGGCAGATGGCCGTCCGCTGTATGAGGTTATCGTGCTGAGGGCCCGCGAAATGCAGATCGCCGGCGCGACCGTCCTGCGCGGCGCGATGGGGTTCGGCCATTCCAGCCGGCTTCACACCACCAAGATTCTCCGCCTATCGGAGGATCTGCCCCTCGTCATCGAGATCGTCGATGACGAGGAAAAATTGGCCGCTTTCCTGCCCGTTCTTGAAACAATCATGACAAGTGGTTTGATTACGCTGGAGAAAGTTCAGGTTCTGCAATATGGAACCGACAACGAATAACCGAGTGAGATTGCGGATGCCGGCGAATGCCGTTGCATGCCTGCAAAACGGCGATTGGAATCATGGCAGGCGTTGAACAGATCACAGTGGACGCCGGTGAGGCGGGCATGCGGCTCGACCGCTGGTTCAAGAGCCATTTCCCCGGTCTTGGTTTTGGTCATCTGCAGAAGCTGCTGCGTTCCGGCCAGATCCGCGTCGACGGCGGCAGGGTGAAGGCCGATACCCGCGTCGAAGCCGGCCAAACGGTGCGTGTGCCGCCGCTCGAAGTCGACAAGAAAGGCGAAAGCCCGCTGACCGGCCATTCGATACGCAACCAGGGCGATGCCGATGTCCTAGCCAAGATGCTGATCCATGAGGACCCGAAGGTCTTCGTCTTCAACAAGCCGGCCGGCCTGGCGGTGCAAGGCGGCTCCGGGGTCACCCGCAATGTCGACGACATGCTGGAAGCCTGGCGCAACCAGAAGGGCGAGAAGCCGCGTCTGGTGCACCGGCTCGACCGCGACACGTCGGGTGTTCTGGTTGTCGCCCGTACAAGGCTCGCCGCCATGAAGCTCGCCGAAGCGTTCCGGGCGCGTGAGACGAAGAAAACCTACTGGGCGCTGGTCAAGGGTGTGCCGCCGAAGCGCGAGGACAAGATCTCGACCTGGTTGATCAAGGAACCGACGCCCGACGGCGATCGCGTGCGCATCGCCAAGCATGGCGAAAAGGGTGCCGACCACGCCGTGTCCTACTACCGTGTCATCGAGCAGGCTGCACAGACGATGACCTGGCTGGAGATGGAGCCGTATACCGGCCGCACCCACCAGCTTCGTGTCCATGCCGCGCATATCGGCTGCCCGATCATCGGCGACCCCAAATATTTCGAGGCCGACACCAATTGGGATTTTCCCGGCGGCATGCAGAACCGCCTGCATCTGCACGCCCGCCGCATCGTCATCCCGCATCCCGATAAGGGGTTTGTCGACGTCACCGCGCCGATGCCGCCGCACATGCGCCAGAGCTGGAACCTGATCGGCTTCGACGACGCAAGCGCGGAGGACTAGGGCCGGTGGGCGTCGCCACAGATACGCTCGACCGCCGTGACGCGGTCGATCTGGCGGCCGCCGCCATCATGGTTGGGCTGACTTTTTCCTGGGGGCTGAACTACGTCGCCGCCAAGATCTCCTATGCCGGCTACGATCCCGTTTTCCTGTCGATCGCCCGCTCGGTGATCGGCGGCCTGTGTGTTTTCGGCTGGTGCCGCTGGCGCGGCATCGCGCTGTTCACGCCCGACAAGACTCTCGTCGCCGGCATTCTGGCAGGCGCGCTTTTCGGTCTCGAGTTCCTGTTTCTGTATGTCGGGCTCGAGCACACCACCGTCGTGCGCAACACCTTGCTGGTCAACACCATGCCGTTCTGGATGTTGGTCGGCGGCCATTTCCTGCTGGGCGAAAGCATCACGGCACGCAAGCTCGCTGGTCTTCTGCTCGCTTTCGCCGGACTGGTCGCAGTGTTTTCCGATAAACTGAGTGCCAATGGCGGCGCAACATTGAGCGGCGATTTGCTCAGTCTCGGCGCCGGCATTCTGTGGGCCGTGACCAATATCGTCATCAAGCGGTCGAAGCTGGTGACGGCCAGCGCCGAAAAGCTGCTGCTCTATCAGCTGGCCGGGGCCGCCGTCGTCGGGATTTTGGTGATGCCTTTTGCCGGGCCGCCAGTCCGCAGCTTTGTCGTTCTGCCGACCTTGGCTCTGTTGTTCCAGGCCGTCTACGTCGTCGCGTTCACCTATGTTCTGTGGTTCTGGCTGCTCCGGCGCTACCCTGCATCTGGACTGTCGAGCTTCACCTTCCTGTCGCCGGTGTTCGGTGTGCTCTGCGGCGCCGTCTTCTTGAACGAGCCGTTGACCGTTCGTATCTTCCTGGCACTCGGCCTCATCGCCGCCGGTCTTATCATCGTCAACCGCCCGGCCCGAAAACAACCCCCCGGATGAGCATGCGCGACATACTGAACGACCTCGAAGCGGGAAAGCAGCTCTCCGATCCGGACCCGGTGCGTCGCGCCCAGATCCAGATGAAGACGCAACTGCCGAAGCGCTTCTACAAGACCGTCGCGGTGGCACCGGTCGAGGATGGTTTTGCCGTCCATCTCGATGGCAAGCCCGTCCGCACACCGGCCAAGGCGCTGCTGGCGCTGCCGACCGAAAAGGCGGCTGCTCTCGTCGCCGAGGAATTCGCCGCACAGGAGGAGACCATCGACCCGGTAACGATGCCGGTGATGCGTCTGGTCAACACCGCAATCGATGGGGTCGCCAGTGATCCCCAGGCGGTGCTGGAGGACATCCTGCGCTTCGCCTCATCAGATCTGCTCTGCTACCGCGCGGATACACCACAGGGGCTGGTCGACCGGCAGAACGAGCATTGGGATCCGGTCATCGACTGGGCGCGCAGCGCGCTCGGCGCCCGGTTCCAGCTCGCCGAAGGCGTGATCCACGTCGAGCAGCCGCGCGAGAGTATCGCGCTGCTTGGCCAGCATCTAGCCCAACGTGCCGATCCGCTGCGCCTTGCTGCCATCCACGTCATGACCTCGCTGACCGGATCGGCGCTGCTGGGGCTGGCCGTCGATTTCGGCGAGCTCGACGGCGAGGTGGCCTGGGCTGCCGGCCATGTCGACGAGGACTGGCAGGCCGAGCAATGGGGCCATGATGCCGAGGCCGTCGCCCGCCGCGCCGCCCGCAAGCGCGACATGATGGCGGCAGTCAGCCTGCTCGAAGCGCTCAAAGGCTGACGGCACCGGCCGCTATTTCGCACTGCACATTAGACCAAAGTCATAATCCCAAAGGCGGTCTGCCTCTGGGCACTGCTTTCTGTCATTTTTTGCACCGGTGGCTGCACTGAGTCTGCGTTCCGAGGAAACGCGGACGATGACGCGCAGCATCGAAGACCGACGGAATCACACGGGAGGATACACTCATGGCAATGGCATCGACCGCCGGCAAAACAAGCCGCGGCATGACGCGCGAGGAGAAGAAGGTCATCTTCGCCTCCTCGCTCGGCACCGTTTTCGAATGGTATGATTTTTATCTCTACGGCTCGTTGGCAGTGTTCATTGGTTCGACTTTTTTCAGCCCAACCATCCCGGAAGCTACGCGCAATATCTTCGCGCTGCTGGCTTTCGCCGCTGGCTTCCTCGTGCGTCCGTTCGGCGCATTGCTGTTCGGCCGCATCGGCGATCTTGTCGGCCGTAAATACACTTTCCTTGTCACGATGACGATCATGGGCCTGTCGACCTTCCTGGTCGGCTTGCTGCCTGGCTATGCGACTTTGGGCATTGCCGCTCCCGTGATCCTGATCATCTTGCGCATGTTGCAAGGCCTGGCGCTCGGTGGCGAGTATGGCGGTGCCGCGACCTATGTCGCCGAGCACGCACCCGACGATCGCCGCGGCTACTACACGTCGTGGATACAGACGACGGCAACGCTCGGCCTGTTCCTGTCGCTGGTCGTCATCCTGATCGTCCAGGGGTCGATGGCCAAGGAAACCTACGCCGCGTGGGGTTGGCGCATTCCTTTCATCGTTTCCTTTCTGCTCCTCGGGATTTCGATATGGATCCGGCTGTCGCTTTCTGAATCGCCGACCTTCCAGCGCATGAAGGACGAAGGCAAAGGCTCCAAGGCGCCATTGACGGAAGCCTTCGGCCAATGGAAGAACGCAAAGATTGCGCTGCTGGCACTGCTCGGCCTCACAGCCGGCCAGGCCGTGGTCTGGTACAATGGCCAGTTCTACGCGCTGTTCTTCCTAACCAACGTGCTCAAGGTCGACGCGCAGTCGGTCAACATCATGATCGCAATCGCGCTAGCGGTCGGCTCCATCTTTTTCGTCGTGTTCGGCTGGCTCTCCGACAAGATCGGTCGCAAGCCGATCATCATGGCCGGCCTTGCACTGGCGATCGTCTGCACTTTCCCGTTGTTCAAGGCGCTGACCTGGGCAGCCAACCCGGCGCTCGCCACCGCGCAGCAAAACACGCGCGCGACGGTCACCGCGGCACCGGGCGACTGCAAGTTCCAGTTCAATCCGGTGGGCACGGCGAAGTTCACGACGTCCTGCGATATCGCCACCTCGTTCTTGACCAAGAACTCAGTGCCTTATGACGTGGTAACGACGGCAGCCCCCGGCACTGCAGCGTCGGTCAAAATCGGCAACGAGACAGTTGAGTCGTACGACGCGACTGCGGCCGGCGATCAAGCCAAGGCTAAGGACGCCGTTTTCGCCAAAGCGGTAAACACAGCGCTTCGGGACGGCGGCTATCCGCTGAAGCGGGCAGCGGCCAAGGTGCCGGACCAAAAGCTTGAGGCCTTCATTGCGGCCAATCCCGAGCTGAAGCTCGATACGGCCGCGATCCGCTCCGGCGACAAGGCGACGGTCCCGACCGACCAGGCGATCAAGGACAAGCTGCTGACTGCCGATGAGGCTGCGGGAGCCCCCGAGGTCACTGTCTACACCATACCGGGCGGCGGTCCCTTTGCCATGTTTGCCGACCCGGCCGCGGTCAACTGGCCGATGACGATCGCCATCCTGTTCGTCCTCGTGATCTTCGTCACGATGGTGTACGGGCCGATCGCCGCGATCCTGGTCGAGATGTTTCCGACCCGCATCCGCTACACCGGAATGTCGCTGCCCTACCATATCGGCAATGGCTGGTTCGGCGGGCTGCTCCCGGCGACGGTGTTCGCGCTCAGCGCCTACAAGGGCGACATCTACTACGGTCTCTGGTACCCGGTGGTGATCGCGGCGATGTCGCTGGTCATCGGCATGATCTTCATCAGGGATACCCTCGGAACAGACCTGCATACCAAGCAATAGCCGACCTGTCCCGATTCAAAGCAAAGCCCGGCGCGAGCTATCGCGCCGGGCTTTGCGATTCATCGGAGGGAGACGAGAGATGGGGAGGCTCAGCTCTTCCGATCGTTTTTCGCTTCTTCGATCGCTGCCTCATGATACCAGGCACTTCCGAAATCCGTTCGGTTGCGCAAAGAAGCAAGTTCTGCTGCGAACTTAGCCTTTCCGCTTAAATTTGAGGCAGAAGCGCGCGCTGCCACCGGGAACATCAGGATTTTGGCCGACTGACGAGTGGAAGTGATTTCCATTGTCGGTTTCCTTTCTTCGGCACAACCTTGCCGATTCAACCTTTCCCCAAGATAGGTTTCGCAATCGAATTGGGCAACATGATTATAAAAAGATCAGTAGCTGCACAATATTTATGCAAACTATGCTTGTGAGCGATCCGATCGCACAATTACGACGGCTCAGCAATTTTGCGCCGACACTACATCGCTTTTGCCGCACCCGTCGCCAGCCAAATGGCACACGAATTGCATTTTAACAGTCGGCAGGTCGGCTGCTGGATAGGCCGGCTCGCCCCGGCGCCATCCAGGGTTCGGTGATCAAGCAACGAGAGGCTAGAATGACGAAATACAAGCTCGAGTACATTTGGCTCGATGGATACACCCCGGTTCCCAATCTTCGCGGAAAGACGCAGGTCAAGGACTATGCCGAGTTTCCGACGCTCGACCAGCTTCCGCTGTGGGGCTTCGACGGTTCTTCGACCATGCAGGCCGAGGGCCACAGCTCCGACTGCGTTTTGAAGCCGGTCGCCGTCTATCCGGATCCCGCCCGCACCAATGGCGCGCTCGTCATGTGCGAGGTCATGATGCCGGACGGCGTGACGCCGCATGCATCCAACAAGCGCGCCACCATCCTCGACGACGAGGGTGCCTGGTTTGGCTTCGAGCAGGAGTATTTCTTCTACAAGGACGGCCGCCCGCTCGGCTTCCCCGAGAGTGGCTATCCGGCGCCGCAAGGCCCGTACTACACCGGCGTCGGCTACAGCAATGTCGGCTCCGTCGCCAGGCAGATCGTCGAGGAGCATCTCGACCTTTGCCTCGCCGCCGGCATCAACCATGAAGGCATCAACGCCGAAGTGGCCAAAGGCCAGTGGGAATTCCAGATTTTCGGCAAGGGCTCCAAGAAGGCCGCCGACCAGATGTGGATGGCACGCTATCTGATGCAGCGCCTGACCGAGAAATACGGCATCGACATCGAATATCACTGCAAGCCGCTCGGCGATACCGACTGGAACGGCTCCGGCATGCATGCCAACTTCTCGACCGCCTATATGCGAGAAGTCGGCGGCAAGGCGTATTTCGAAGCGCTGATGGCGGCTTTCGACAAGAACCTGATGGATCACATCGCCGTCTACGGTCCGGACAACGACAAGCGTTTGACCGGCAAGCACGAGACCGCGCCGTGGAACAGGTTCAGCTACGGCATCGCCGACCGCGGCGCCTCGATCCGCGTGCCGCACTCCTTCATCAACAACGGCTACAAGGGCTATCTCGAGGATCGCCGTCCGAACTCGCAGGGCGACCCCTACCAGATCGCCTCGCAGATATTGAAGACGATCGCCTCCGTCCCGACCAGCGCCGAGGTTTCGGCCGCGGCTTGAGCATTCGTCCCGGCGTAGACCTCAGGCCTGCGCCGAGACTTTCTCTCCGATCGCATCGCAATAAAAAAACCCCGGCGTCTCCGCCGGGGTTTTTTGTTGGCTGCAACGATCCGGATCAGACCGAATAGTACATATCGTATTCGACCGGATGCGGGGTCATTTCGAAGCGCATCACCTCGGCCATCTTGAGCTCGATATAGCTGTCGATCTGGTCGTCGTCGAAGACGCCGCCAGCCTTCAGGAAGCCGCGGTCCTTGTCGAGGCTCTGCAGGGCTTCGCGCAGCGAGCCGCAGACGGTCGGGATCTTCTTCAATTCCTTCGGCGGAAGGTCGTAGAGATCCTTGTCCATCGGCTGTCCCGGATGGATCTTGTTCTTGATGCCGTCGAGGCCGGCCATCAGCATGGCGGCAAAGGCAAGATAGGGGTTCGCGCCCGGATCGGGGAAGCGGACCTCGACGCGCTTGGCCTTCGGCGACGAGCCGAACGGAATGCGGCACGAGGCCGAGCGGTTGCGAGCCGAATAGGCGAGCAGCACCGGCGCTTCATAGCCGGGCACCAGGCGCTTGTAGGAGTTGGTCAGCGGGTTGGTGAAGGCGTTGATCGCCTTGGCATGCTTGATGATACCACCGATGTAGAACAGGCAGCTCTCGGACAGGCCGGCATATTCGTTGCCGGCGAAGGTCGGCTTGCCTTCCTTCCAGATCGACTGGTGGACGTGCATGCCAGAGCCATTGTCGCCGAATACCGGCTTCGGCATGAAAGTGGCCGTCTTGCCGTACGCATTGGCGACCTGGTGCACGACATATTTGTAGATCAGCATCTTGTCGGCGTTGCGGACCAGCGTGTCGAACTTGATGCCGAGCTCGTGCTGGGCGGCGGCCACTTCATGGTGGTGCTTTTCGACGCGCACGCCCATCTCGGCGAGCACGGTGAGCATTTCCGAGCGCATGTCCTGTGCCGAATCGATCGGCGGCACCGGGAAATAGCCGCCCTTGATGCGCGGCCGGTGGCCGAGGTTACCGGTCTCGTAATCGGTGTCGTCATTGGACGGCAATTCGGTCGAATCCAGCCGGAAGCCGGTATTGTAGGGGTCGGCCTTGTACTTGACGTCGTCGAACACGAAGAACTCGGCTTCAGGACCGACGAAGATCTGGTCGCCGATGCCTTCCGCCTTCATGTAGGCCTCGGCCTTCTTGGCGGTGCCGCGCGGGTCGCGGTTGTAGGATTCTCCCGAGATCGGATCGAGGATGTCGCACAGGATGACCATGGTCGACTGGGCGAAGAACGGGTCCATATGCACCGTATCGGGATCGGGCATCAGCACCATGTCGGACTCGTTGATCGCTTTCCAGCCGGCGATCGAGGAACCGTCGAACATGACACCATCGGCAAACATGTCTTCCTCGACCTCGACGACATCCATAGTAACGTGCTGCAGTTTGCCCTTCGGATCGGTGAAGCGCAGATCGACGAACTTCACGTCGTTGTCCTTGATCTGCTTCATGATGTCTTTGGCTGTCGTCATGTCCCTGCTTCCCTATGTGATGACGTTTTGAACATGGCCTTTTAACGGGAAAATTCAGACCGCGTCCATGCCGGTTTCGCCGGTGCGGATGCGCACGACTTCCTCGATGTTGGAGACGAAGATCTTGCCGTCGCCGATGCGGCCGGTCTGGGCCGCCTTGCGGATGGCTTCGATCGCGGCTTCGACGGCATCGTCGCCGAGCACGACCTCGATTTTCACCTTCGGCAGGAAGTCGACGACATATTCGGCACCGCGATAAAGCTCGGTATGGCCCTTCTGGCGGCCAAACCCTTTGGCCTCGGTAACGGTGATACCTTGCAGCCCGGCCTCCTGAAGCGCTTCTTTCACTTCGTCTAGCTTGAACGGCTTGATGATCGCTTCGATCTTTTTCATGTAAAAAGTGGCCTCCACTGCCAAAAAAGACGGGTTGTGAGCCCCGCTTGCGCCTCAATCAAGCACGAACTGTGCCAATTGATGGGGCGCCGAGCAGCCTCACATGATTTGGATACCATGCCGCGCAGGAATGTACATTCGCATCATTCGCTGCGTCGGATGCGCCATGAACACCGCGAGCCTACACACCGCCGGTCCTGCCGTCCGCACAAAAATTGGGCAGATCGGATATTTCATGAGCAGCTGCGCGCCGTCGTCCCGAACGAGGTACGCCGCCAACTTTGCTTAGGGACCTTCGTTGTTTGCGTCGGATCAAAAACTGGACAATGCTTGGGGAAATGATGTGCATGTCGCCTGATATTCCATGAGCAACGAACTTTTGTCTCCGTCTGAAATGGCCGAGGCCGATCGGCTGGCGATTGCGGCCGGGCCACTCGATGGCTTCGGCCTCATGCGGCGCGCCGGCGAAGCGGTCGCTGCCGTCGTCCTGGCGCGCTATCCCCAGGCGAGACGCGTCCATGTCCTGTGCGGCCCCGGCAACAATGGCGGCGACGGCTATGTCGTGGCGCGGTTGTTGGCAGAGGCCGGCATGAACGTTGCCGTCTGGGCCGAAGGCAAGCAGAAACCCGGAAGCGATGCCGCGTTGGCCTCTGATGCCTGCAACTTGCCCGTGGAACACATTGGCCATTGCTACCCGGAAGCGGGTGAAGTGGTCGTGGACGCACTCTACGGCGCGGGACTGTCCAAGGACATTTCGATGCATGCGTTGGCCGTCTCAGGCTTGAGCAGCGCTGAGCGCGTCCCGGTGGTCTCGATCGATTTGCCTTCGGGTGTGTCAGGCGAGACCGGCTTGACTAACGCTCACTTCCAGGCCGAGGTCACGGTGACTTTCGTGCGGAAAAAGCCAGGCCATCTGCTGATGCCGGGGCGCGAGCTGTGCGGCGAGATCATCGTCGCCGATATCGGCATTCCGGATGGGATCATCGATCAGCTCAAGGTCACGGCGTTCGAGAACACACCGGAACTTTGGCTGCGATGGTACTTCCCGAGAACGGCTGTCGATTCGCATAAATACAAGCGTGGCCATGTTGCTGTCTTTTCCGGCGGACCGAGTGCGACGGGCGCAGCGAGGTTGTCGGCCATGGCCGCGGCTCGCAGTGGGGCAGGGGCAGTAACTGTGCTTTCACCTGGAAACGCCATGCAGGTGAACGCCGCGCATCTGACCTCGATCATGCTGCGCGAGGCCGGCTCGCTCGAAGAGGTGCAGGAATTCCTCGTGGCGCGGCATCCCGAGGCGCTGGTGTTCGGACCGGGGCTCGGGCCGAAACCCAAGGTCGGCGATTTCGCATTGCAGTTGATTGCGGCGATCGCGGATCTGACCCGCGCATCAGCGGCTACGCCTGAAATTCACGCCAGTGCCATCGTTCTGGATGCCGACGCCATCACCTCGTTGGCGCTTCAGCCTCAGGCACTGTTCGACGCAGCGCGTCAGACATGGTCACCGCCACTGGTGCTGACGCCACATGAGGGTGAATTCGCCAGGCTTTTTCCAGATATCGCTGGGAACAAAAAACAGTCCAAAGTGACCAAGGCGCGCGAAGCAGCAAAGCGCGCCAATGCCATTGTCGTCTACAAGGGTGCCGACACGGTGATCGCGGCGCCCGACGGCAGGGCCGCGATCAATGCCAACGGTGCGCCGTGGCTGGCCACGGCTGGCTCTGGTGACGTTCTGTCGGGGATCGCGGCCGGATTGCTGGCGCAAGGCATGGCGGCCTTCCAGGCTGCCTGCGCGGCGGTCTGGATCCACGCCGAGGCCGGCCGTCGTTTCGGGCCCGGCTTGATCGCCGAGGATCTACCGTCGGCTCTGGTGCCAGTGCTGCGGGAATTGATCGAAAGCCAGCCGGACCTTCGATGAGACGCATTGCACTCCTTTTCACCACACTCGTCATGGCCGCTTTGGCGACACTGTCGGCGAATGCCGCTGAGCAGCCGGTGACCATCGTCGATGGTCCAGCGGTACTTGCTGCTCTCGATGCCAAGGGCTTTGGCTTCGCCGGCATTTTCGGCGTCGACGGCAAGGGCGATTTGAAGACGCTTTATGACAAGGCGCCGGCTTACCACGCGGTCGTCGAAACGATTGCAAGCGACGTCGCAGCATTGCGGACCGAGATGAAGGCCGGCGGCCGGCCGCTGTACGAGGTGACCGACGGCAATGTTGGCCGTGTCATGGACATGCGCTGGCTGAGGACCGACGCAGCGCGCTTCCGCCTCGTCGGCGTCGTCAACCGGCTCGACCGGCGCGACTTCGCCGCGCTGAAAGGCGACGGGAGTTGCGGCGAAGTGCGCTTCATCTATCGCCTCGCCTACAGCTTCAAGAAGAACGGCAAGGTTTTGGCCTCGCGCCTGCCGTTCAATTTTAGTGCCGTCTACAATGCCGCGCCGGATGTCGATGGCGGCTGTGTCGGCGTCGCCGGACGCTGGGCACCACAGCTCGACGAGAGCGTCGATGCCGGCTGGCTGATCGGTGGGCCGCTGGAAAGAGCGGCGCTCACCTTCAAGCAGCTCGAGCTCAATGCGCAAGTGGTCCGCTTGCCCTCCGGCCAGGAGACCGAATTCGGCGGGCAGGCTGCCTATCTCATGCGAATTTTCGGGATCGACGGAACGGCTGTCAGCGAAAAGCCGCTGGAAAACACGCCCGACATGGCACGTCTTGCCGAAGACGCCGCGCTGAAAGCAAGACTTGCCGACTATGTCCGCACCAATGTTGCGGCGGTCGATCTAGGCGTCTACCAAATCCCCGATGAGTTTTTGGCAAGGAAGGTCATTTCGTGGTCGACCTTCGGCAGCGCAAGGCAGGCCAACCACCCGTTCACGCCGCTGTTCCAGCCCGCGGATTTCGAAGGGCTCGATTTCTCTGTGCTGAAGCTGGTGCGCACGCCAGAGGCATTGGTCGAGCGGCTGGACAACGGCGCCTGCCAAGGCTGCCATCAGGCGGGCTCGACCGCCGGTTTCCATTTCATCGGCCTCGATGACAAGACGACCTCGCCGCTCAACCGCATCGAGGTCGGCATCTCGCCGCATCTCCACGCCGACATCCCGCGTCGCGTCGCCTGGCTACACGCGACTGCCGACGGCAAGGAACCGAACCGCTTCCGCCCGCTGTCCTTCGCGCCGCCGGCGACATGGAGCGATGCTGGACAGATCGCCTATTCGCCGGCCGAGATGGCGATGCCGTGCCTGATGCCGGCGGATGCGGCCCGCTTTGGCGCGACTTGGCAATGCGGCGGCGGCACCGTCTGCACGCCGCTGGCGACCGTGTCCGGCGTGCGCACCAAGCTGGCGCAATGCCTGCTGCCCAAGGACAGCGAAAACATGTTTTCCGGCCATCCATGCCTGACCGGCTCGATCGCCAGCAACCCGGCACAGCCTTTCAATGACCGCTATACCATCACCGGCCAGTTCGCGGCGTTCGCGCCAAGCATTTCGCGTGCCGGCTACACCTGCCGACCGCCAAAGATCGGCGTGCCGGCGGGTATCGCCTATCGCGGCTGCGACGACCGGGATCGCAGCTTTGCCGCCTTCAAACCGGGCAAGCCGATGCCGAACGAGATTTGCGGGCTGGTTGGCGGCAAAAAATTCGACACCTGCGTGGCGACCAATAATTTCGACCAGTGCCTGGGCGGTGCCGTCAATCGCGGCAATCGTCCTGCCTGCTCGGCCGACCATTTCTGCCGCGAGGATTACATGTGCCAGTCGCTGCCACCCGATACGCCCGGCATCGGCAAGGTGAAAGGCATCGGCTTCTGCTCGCCGACCTATTTTATCTTCCAGATGCGCATCGACAATCACGCCACGCCGTGGTCGGGCGCTGCCCGCGCGACGATGGGGGGCGGGTTCGGTGCTGCGGAAGAGGAATAGGCCACCGACTGAGGCATTGGCCGCAGTAGTTCCAGGTGGATAGCTATCGATCGAGGTCGTCGGCGATGTTCGATGTCCATTCGCCGTCGAAATGGCGGACGCGTTCGGCGACGAACGCATCGCTCAGCAGGCTCGACAAGGCAGAAACCAGAATTGGTTCTATCTCTGGAGCCGAGCTAAATCCAAGAGCAATCAGACGTTCGGACCAGGGCGGATGGTCCGCACTTTCGTTATCTCGCGCGTCCCACGCTTTTTGAGCATACTCCTGCAGAATGGGAAGTCTCGACAAGTGAGCGGCGGCCGCCAGGACCCTTTCGAGTGGTGGACGGGGCGGAGCCATGGCGCCAAGCAGTTCACGCTGGAGCGGGCTATAGACTTGATCATCGAAGAACGCACTGGCGGCACCGATCAGAAGCAGGGCGCGGGCCGCATCATGTGCGTCGCCGGACGTCGCTGCATGGCGATCTGCGTCAATTTCCGCTCGTCGCGACAACCGTATTTCTTCGCGCTCCAGAGTGCGCGACAGCGGACCAAGCATCCAGTAGAACAGGCTGCCTGAAACGGTTTTCCCCGGAGGAGCGAAGTCGAAGATTAGATCGAAGCTTTTCTCGAGTTCGGCCAGGTTGAGTCCGCCATTTGTATCTTTGTTTTTCAGATGGGCGTCCTCATGAGCCAAGATCGCCGCAAATGCCTTTTGGTCGGTCGCTGCGAGCAATGGCAGGCCGATGGTGAGAATCGGCCTGCGACCAAGCAAGCCTAGAAACGGCCGCTCTTCACCGACGCTGGCGTTGAGATCGTCGCTCAGGATGATCCTCGTTCGGCTGGCGCGGTGTTTGCCGGCAATACTCTCCCAGACAGCCCACAGCTTCGGGGCTGATTCCCGAGTAATCCCCTTGACCTTGCTGGGTCGAAAACCGGCGAACAATGTTCCGATCAACAGAACGATGGCCAGCATCGCGGCCGGGATTGCAACAGCACCAGTCGCGATGACGGCGAGCGGATGCCAATCGAGGAGCCAGAACCACAGGACTATTGGGCAGAACAGCGGGAGAGCGAAGAGCAGGATGGCAAATCTGCCGAAACGCGCTCCCATGTAGAGGACCAGGCGCGACATCAGCCCCTCACAGCGGGATGTTGTCGTGTTTCTTCCAAGGGTTTTGCATATCCTTGTTGCGCAGCATCCTGAGCGCGCGGGCGATGCGGCGGCGGGTCGAATGCGGCATGATCACCTCGTCGACATAGCCGCGCTCGGCGGCAACGAAGGGCGATAGAAAGCGATCCTCGTAAGCCTTTGTGTGTGCTGCAATTTTCTCCGCGTCGCCGATGTCCTTGCGATAGATGATCTCGACCGCGCCCCTGGCGCCCATCACCGCAATCTGCGCCGTTGGCCAGGCATAGTTCATATCGCCGCGCAGATGTTTTGACGCCATGACATCATAGGCGCCGCCATAGGCCTTTCTGGTGATGACGGTGATCTTTGGCACGGTCGCTTCGGCATAGGCGAACAGAAGCTTGGCGCCGTGCTTGATCAACCCGCCATATTCCTGCGGGTTGCGGGGCTGTATGCCGGGCACGTCGACGAAGGTGACGATCGGGATCGAGAAGCAGTCGCAGAAGCGCACGAAACGCGCGGCCTTGCGGCTGGCATCCGAATCGAGCACGCCGGCCAGCACCATCGGCTGGTTGGCCACGAAGCCGACTGTGCGGCCTTCGACACGGCCGAAGCCGGTGACGATGTTTTTCGCAAAATTCTGCTGGATCTCGAAGAAGTCACCCTCGTCGGAAACTTTAAGGATCAACTCTTTGATGTCGTAAGGTTTGTTGGCATTGTCGGGAATCAGCCGGTCGAGCGACAGATCGTGATCGGTGACCGATTGGTAGCATTCGATCTCGGGAATTTCCGCCGTGTTGGAGGCGGGCAGCAGATCGACCAGCCGGCGCATCTGCAGCAGCGCCTCGACGTCATTGTCGTAGGCTCCGTCGGCGATCGAGGACTTCGTCGTGTGGACGGAAGCGCCGCCGAGGCTTTCGGCGGTGACCGTCTCATTGGTGACGGTCTTCACCACATCCGGGCCGGTGACGAACATATAGGAGGTGTCGCGGACCATGAAGATGAAGTCGGTCATCGCCGGCGAATAGACGTCGCCGCCGGCGCAAGGGCCCATGATCAGTGAAATCTGCGGAATGACGCCGGAGGCCAGTACATTGCGCTGGAAGATCTCGGCATAGCCGCCGAGGGCCGCCACGCCTTCCTGGATGCGGGCGCCGCCGGCGTCGTAGAGGCCGATGATCGGCGCGCGGTTGCGCAGTGCCATCTCCTGCACCTTGACCACCTTTTCGGCATGCGCCTCGGACAGCGAGCCGCCGAACACGGTGAAATCCTTGGCGAAAAGATAGACCGGGCGACCGTTGACGGTGCCCCAGCCGGTAACGACGCCGTCGCCGGCGATCTTGGTTTTCTCCATGCCGAAATCGGTCGAGCGGTGCTCGACATACATGTCGAACTCCTCGAACGAGCCCTCGTCGAGAAAGACGTCTATGCGTTCGCGGGCGGTCAGCTTGCCCTTCTTGTGCTGGGCGTCGATGCGGGCCTGGCCGCCGCCCATGCGAGCGACCTCGCGGCGGCGCTCGAGTTCCTTCAGCACGTCCTTCATGACCGGTCCCCGAAACGGAAAGCTTGATTGTGGTAATCATGCCTGGGGGCGAGCGCAAGCGCCGCTTCCTAATGGCTTTTGCTGCGCTGCAGCATCAGGCCCCTTGCATTTCGATGCGAACTGGGCCATATGCGGCGGCATAGGCGCTTGGGCCGGGATAATCCGGCCTTCTCGATGAATGAGACTGGTTGCGTCTGTTTTCCCTCTTCCCGACATATCGGCAAGGTGGCGAAAAAGCCCCGTGGCATGATGCCTGCGGGCACGACAGCGCTGCCGTGCGGACGATAACGTCCGCCCGCCTTGTCGTTTCATGACAATTTTCGACGGCAGGTTGCGCCCTGCCGCCATTGATGTTTGCGGCCAGGAGCCGCATGAAAGAAGAATATTTTGACCAATGAAAACACTTTGACCGGTAAGGACGCTGGGGAACTGAACGGTTTCGCCGCACTTGGAATTACCGGCGCACTGCTCAAGGCCACGAATGCCGCCGGCTTTACCGATCCGAAGCCGATCCAGGCCCAGGCGATCCCGCCGCAGCTCGAAGGCCGCGACATTTTCGGCATCGCCCAGACCGGCTCGGGCAAGACGGCGGCGTTCGCGCTGCCGATCCTGTCGAAGATCATCGCACTTGGCACCAAGCGCCGGCCGAAGACAGCCCGCGCACTGATCCTGGCGCCGACGCGCGAACTCGCCGTGCAGATCGAGGAGATGATCAAGCTGCTTGCCAAGGGCGCGCATGTCTCGACAGCGCTGGTGCTTGGCGGCGTCTCGCGCTTCAGCCAGGTGAAGAAGGTTGCGCCCGGCGTCGACATCCTGATCGCAACGCCAGGTCGGCTGACCGACCTGGTGCGTGAAGGCGACCTCGTGCTTGCCGACACCAAATGGCTGGTGCTGGATGAAGGCGACCGCATGCTCGACATGGGCTTCATCAACGACGTCAAGCGCATCGCCAGGGCGACGGCGCCGGACCGTCAGACGGTGCTGTTCTCGGCAACCATGCCGGCCGAAATCGCCGAACTGGCGAAAGGCCTGCTGAAGAACCCGATTCGCGTCGAAGTCGCTCCTCACAGCACCGCGGCCGCCGAGATCGTGCAGGGCGTCGTCTTTGCCCGCACCAAGCAGAAGCGTCAGGTGCTGGCCAACATGCTTGCCGACGAGGCGATGAAGTCCGTCATCATCTTTTCGCGCACCAAGCATGGCGCCGACAGGGTGACAAAGGATCTCGAGCGTGACGGCTTCAAGGCCGCCGTCATCCACGGCAACAAGTCGCAGAACGCTCGCCAGAAGGCACTCAACGATTTCCGCGAGGGTTCGGTGCGCATTCTCGTGGCGACCGACATTGCGGCGCGCGGCATCGACGTGCCGGGCATAAGCCATGTGGTGAATTTCGACCTGCCGGACGAGGCGGAGAGCTATGTCCACCGCATCGGCCGCACCGGCCGTAACGGCATGGACGGCATCGCCATCACGCTCTGCGACCCGTCCGAAAACAGCAAGCTGCGCCAGGTCGAGCGCATCATCCGCACCAAGCTGCCGATCGTTGCCGACCATCTCGGCAGCCCCGATCCACAGCGCAATCCCGCCGAGAAGAACGAGCGTAGTTTCGAACCGGCCAATGATCGCAACGACCACAATGGCCGTCGCGACGGCAGGCGGCCCGGCGGCGCAAACAACGGCTTCGGCAAGAAGCGGTTCGGCGACAAGCCAGCCTTTGCGGGCGAGCGCAAGCCGGAAGGCGCCAAGCCCTTCAAGGGCAACAACAAGCGCCGCTTCGGCGGTAAGCGGCCGGCAGCGCGGGCCGCATAGCCTGACCGTGTTGCGGTCGGCCAAGCTTGGCTTGGTCACTCACGATTGAAAAGGGCGACCCGAGTTTTGGGCCCGTGGCCCGTTTTGTTTTTTGGCATTTGTTAATTAAACACCCCCGCGCCCCACACCCCAAACCCCGGCGCCCCGAAACACCGGGGAGCATGCGCCAGCGC